>JANTFL010000006.1 GCA_024763455.1 Sediminispirochaeta sp.
GAATCAGCAAAAATATTTTTTTCATCGGAACAATCATAGTTACGACACCTTTACAATTTTATTCTTGGCCATCTTTCCTCTCACGACACTCGCAGTCTGCTGATCGCCAAGATATATCTGAATTTTTCTGATATTCGTTTTTGTTTCAGGGATTTTAACCTTTTCGAAAAGATTAACTCTCTGTGTGGTGATCTGAAGTTCTTCCCCCAGGAGCCGCAGCTGTTCTTTTAAAACCTCAATTTCTGCATCATAGGCGGCCATTTTTTTAAGTACATCTAACCCTCTGTCAATCCACACAGGCATAGTGAACAAATCATATTCAACAAAATCAAATTCAAGATCACTGAATACAGGGATATCCACCCCTGCTATATTACCCATGGTTTTAACAATAGATTTGATTTTTACAAGCGATGCAAGTTCAATCTTTTCACCGAAAACACCTATCCACGGCTGAAGCGCTGTATAAACCGACTCCCTTTTCGTTTCAACGTCTTTAATTTTCTGCTCAACCTGCCGCATGACCATCTGCAGCTGCTGTTTTTTCAAAATAAGCGTAGGAAGATACCTCTGGAACCTTTTAAGCGAGTCCTTCTGGTTCTTCAGTTCATTTTTAGTCAGCTTTACAACTGCCATACTCTAATTCTCTTCCTTGTTTCCAGGCCAGAATTTATTTATTAGTTCTGTTCTCAAGCCTGTTTCATCAGGAGTGAAGGATTCTGCGAGAATGCTCCAACCTCTATCCAGGGCTTTTTCAAGGGGTATGTTAACTGACAAGTCCATCATTTCTGCCTCGAACAGTTCACCGTATTTCAACAGTTTTATATCCCATTCGGACATTTTAAATCCCATCGATTTCTTTTCAAGAGATTCTTTGTACGAAGCATAAAGTTTAATCATACCGTCCATAAGTGCCCGGTGATCGTCTCTGGTATCCTTGTTAACCATCTGTTTGAGACGGGAAAGGGATCCAAACGGTTCAATTCTACCGTTTCTCAGGTAGTACTGACCCTCTGTGATATACCCGGTATTATCGGGAACCGGATGGGTTACATCGTCGCCGGGCATGGTGGTTACCGCAAGAATGGTAATCGATCCAGCTCCCTCGAAGTCAACAGCCTTCTCGTATCTGGAAGCCAGCTGACTGTATAGATCTCCGGGATAACCACGGTTTGAAGGTACCTGTTCCATGGTAATTGCTATTTCCTTCATTGCATCGGAAAAGTTTGTCATATCGGTGAGAAGTACCAAAACCTTTTTCCCTTTCAGGGCAAACTTTTCAGCAACTGCAAGGCTCATATCCGGGACAAGCAGACACTCTACAATAGGATCTGCTGCTGTGTGAACAAAAAAGATTGTTCTGCTCATGGCACCACCATTTTCAAGAGTTTCCTTGAAAAAGAGGTAATCGTCATACTTGAGCCCCATTCCCCCGAGGATAATCATGTCGACTTCTGCCTGCATAGCGATTCTTGCAAGCAATTCATTGTATGGCTCACCGGAAACAGAAAAAATAGGAAGTTTTTGAGATTCAACAAGTGAGTTAAAGACATCAATCATCGGAATACCTGTACGGATCATGTTCCGGGGGATAATCCTTTTTGCAGGGTTTACCGATGGTCCGCCAATCTCAATCATATTCTCTTCCAGAGAAGGCCCATTATCCCGGGGTTTACCACTTCCTGTAAAGATTCTTCCCATGAGGTTATCGGAAAATGATACCTGCATCGGATGCCCTAAGAAGCGAACTTCATCACCTGTAGAAACTCCCCTTCCACCGGAAAAAACCTGAAGGGAAACGTTTTTACCGTTAAGACGGATTACGTTTGCCAGTGATTCTCCCGAAGAGGAAGAAACAACGGCAAGATCACCGTACTTAACATTCTCTGCAGAGACTGTAATAACATTTCCTGCAATAGCATCTATTTTACTGTATATTTTTCGCATTTCCTTCCTACCTTCCCCTAAGAGTTCCGCAATTTGTCTGCGTTTGCCAGATAACCGTTCCGTTTTTCTTCTATCATCTGCTTAATCTCTTCTTCCAGTTTCTTGAACTGATCGCTCTGCCATTCAGAACCATTATAGTCCAGGAATTTCTGTCTCAATTGATTAAAATACTGCCGTGCTTCGTTTTTAATTTCGAAACTGAACTTGGAAGAAAGAATATCCAGAAGTATGGAAAAGACGTACTGCTGCCGTTCAACGCTTACCGCTGCATCTACCGGATCAAATGAATTTTGCTGCAGGTATACATAATCCATGAAGTCAGCCTTCAGATATATTACATAGTCATCAATACTCGTGCCTTCTTCGCCGACAACCTTCATCATCTGACCTACTTCGTTACCTCGAAAGAGTACATCTCTTGCATATTCGATCTGATTACCGTTTATAATACTGGGATATTTGCTCCAGCTTTCCAAAGGATGTATTGCCGGATACTTTCTTGCATCGGACCGTTCCCGTGAAAGGCCATGAAAAGCACCGACAACCTTCAAGGTAGCCTGTGTTACCGGTTCTTCAAAGTTACCACCTGCAGGACTTACTGTTCCGCCGATGGTTACAGACCCCTCTTTACCGTTTTTAAGCCTGACCAGACCTGCTCTTTCATAAAAAGAAGCAATAACCGACTCAAGATAAGCCGGAAAAGCCTCTTCTCCGGGAATTTCTTCAAGGCGGCCGGACATTTCTCTCATCGCCTGTGCCCATCTGGAGGTTGAATCGGCAAGCAGAAGGCAGTTCAATCCCATTTGGCGGTAATATTCCGCAAGTGTTACTGCTGTATACACTGATGCTTCCCTGGCTGCTACGGGCATGGAACTTGTGTTACAGATAATTATTGTCCGCTCCATAAGCGACTTGCCTGTTTTAGGGTCTATCAGTTCAGGAAACTCTTTAAGAGTTTCAACAACCTCACCGGCTCGCTCACCGCAGGCCGCAATAATAACTATATCAACTTCAGCATGCCGGCTGGTAACCTGCTGGAGGACAGTCTTTCCTGCTCCGAAGGGTCCGGGAATACAATATGTTCCTCCAAGAGAAACCGGGAGAAACGTATCAATAATTCTCACCTTGGTTATCATAGGCCGTGCCGGTTTTAGCCGTTCAGCATAAGCGGTAATAGCTTTTTTAACCGGCCAGTTGAACATCATTTTAATGGAATGTTTAACGCCTTCTGCATCAACAACAACTGCAATCTCCTCTTCTACTGTATAACTGCCGGCAGATACAATGCTTTCAACTGTATAGTTTTCACTCATATTAAATGGGACCATGATCTGATGTTCGAAAATCCCTTCTGGCACGTAACCAAGGGAATCTGCTGCAGTGACAGTATCTCCTGCTTTTACAAGGGGAGTAAAATCCCATTTTATATTCCGCGGGAGTGCATTCAGATAAACACCTCTCTGAAGAAAGAATCCGCACTGCTCTGCAAGCTGCGGAAGAGGGTTCTGAAGACCATCAAATATTTGGGTTAAAAGGCCGGGGCCTAATTCAACAGCAAGGAGTTCACCGGTAAACTCTACCGGATCACCAATACCAATACCGGTAGTGATCTCAAACACCTGCATTTCGGCCTTGGATCCCTGTATTCGTATTACCTCAGATTTTAGTCTCTGATCATTTAAAACAATGTAACCTACCTCATTAAGAGATACATTGCCGTCAACTTCTACGGAAACCATATTCCCGTTCACACCAACGACTTTACCTATACTCTTTGTCATCTACAATCTCCGATTTCAATACAATAAAAGAGCACTACATCTCTCTTATTGAAGTTTTTATTTGTTCGTATATTTCCGTAAAATTCACATTTCCTGCATCTATTGTGAACTGTGCCTTTCTTTCCAGTATCTGCAGCCGGAGCGAGTATACAATCAGGTTTTCAACATCAAAGAAATGCCCCGCTTCCAGTTCATCCAGGAAAGTCCATCGTTCCTTTAAAAGGTGCAGCTCAGTTTTCAAGGGTGTTTCCTGCTTGAAAGCTGCTGCTGCAATTCCCGGTGTTGTTGTATCATCTATAAATTGCCTTACATACTGTTGTGAATCAATACCAAGATTTAATCCTCTTGTTTTTGCAAGTTCATTTCTTAGGGATTGTTCAAAAACTGTCCACCGTTTCAGGACAGGATTTCCTGTTTCAAAATCAAAATCATCAAGAGAAGCCTTTTTAACCAGTTTGTAATCTTCTTCACGTAAGGTACTTTCACATACATCATTGAAAGTATCCATTGATAACGGAGGATCTGAGTCAAAATCAAGCCATGGCAGTGAAGAAACAGTAAAATAATACTGGCTCAATTTATGCCTCCCCGTCGGCCGCTTCCTGTAGAATTGAAGCAATCTGCGGGTTTAACAGTTCCGAAAGGATCTGTGCTATCCCCTGGGCAGAAAAATCGTAATAAACAGATCCGTTCTTGACAGAAACTCTGAATCCAGACTTAATTCCCTTTACAGGATTAATATCGAGCCCCTGTTTTATAGCTTCAGCAGCTTTACTCCTGACCGCAGCCTCAAGTTCTTTTATAGTGGCTTCAGGAAGGAGTAAGGAAACATCAGTGAAATCCTCTTTCCAATTTTCAAGGACAGTCAGAATGACTTTTTCAAGAAGAGCACCATCGAGTACAGCAGACACCTCTTCTTCAAGAACCTTTGAAAAGAGTTTTTCCAGATTCTTTCTTGTTGCGATAATAAGATCCCTGCTTGCCTGCAGCAGAGCCTCTTTCCCGCTTGCTTCAAACTGAGCAGCTTCGTTTTTCACTTTTTCGCGCATTGCAGCTGCTTCAGTTTCAGCCTTTGCTACAATCTCTGCTGCTTTCTTTTCTGCTTCCCGAATAATTTCCGCTGACTGTTCCTCGGCAGTTTTCAAACCTTCGGACTTTATCTTCTCAATCAGCTCTTTTAACTGTACATCCATATTATCCTCTTAAAGCGTATAATTTTATGGTAAATCAGCAATATAGTATAATAATAATTAAAACAGTGCAACAATAAATTGGCCTCTGCCAATCATTCCCACTACCGATCTTCTAAAATTGATACATATTCGAGTACTTTTTCAACTTTCCCTTTCATGTAGTTATGTACAACTTTAGGGAATCCTGTAAATTGTTCTATTACTTTAACAACTGTTTCAGAGGCCTCTTCCAAATCATGGTAATCCCTTTCGGCAAGTTTACTGACCTCGTTCTTTATAATGCGGACATCGTTGATCTCCCTCTGAAGAAGTGCATCGTTTTCTTTGTAGACATAAGCTGTTATTTCTTTCTTTTGGTACCGGCATTCAACTGCTTCCAAATATGCTCCGAGGCCCTCCTCAAGGTCTTGAAACTCTATTTCGAGTATTTTAAAGAATTTCGTGAGTTTATCCTTCATCGATCTCCCTCCTCTCTATAAAGGTTATGCCTTGATGGAGAAATAAATCAAGCTTTAATCGGGTTTTTTGAATAAAATTTTCAGATCTCCGAATATCTTGATAACAGAACCATCCTTTTCAACTCTTATATTTCTATCTGGGTAATGTTCCGATAAGAGTGTTTGAAGTATTCTTACCGCATCATCATATATTTTTTCCCTTACATCACTGTCAACATGTGCAAGAGTGGCAATATGGATATCAAAAATCCACCCCCTGCCGTACCTGGAACCATAACCGGCTGAAAATGATGCTCCCACATCAAAAAGTCCGTCGTATGATTTGTTTGCTGTTGTCCCTCTGCTGCTTCTGGCAGGATGAAGTGGGTAGAGCCCTCCGTACATATCCTCAAGATAATCATCGATTTGGTTAAATATCTCTTTTAGAGTGTTTTCCCACTCTTCCATACGAACGTTAATAATACCTCTACCCTCCAGTAGTTTGAGTATATTCCAGTATCCAGATAATATCTTCTGTGTTATCAAGAAGCTGGCCAAAGGAAAGCTTTAACAAAGCGGAGGAGGGATCTTCGGTCAGTTCTCCGATATTTGTGCTGGTTATAAACCCCGGGATTGTTATGCTGAATACAAGAGAATTATCACCATAGAGAGCCTTTAACAATGCTTTTGTTTTTTCGTCTGTACCGCCGGAAAAAGGACTGTGGAGATTCACTGTTATGTTTCCGTTTTCTGGCCGGCTTATTCTAAGAAGCGGAACTGTCCCTTCAGAAGCAAGCTTCTCTATCTCCTCAGGAGCGGTAAAGTCAATAGAAAAATCAACCGTACTTGCACTCCCCCCCTCTTTGTATGTGTAGTTTTTAAGAACAAGAGTATTATTTTGAGCTGTTATTTTTCGTAAAGATTCTTCATCAATAGGTAAAAACTGATATCTTAAAGCCGTCAAATCCGAGGAAACATATTCGCTTTTGCCGGAAACCACATAACTGACTTCCGCTGTCCCTGAAAAATTATTCCTGATTGTAATTTTAACGTTACTTTCAATACAGGAAGAAAGAAAAATAATGGAAATACAAATAAAGGCAAGTTTTTTCAACATATCTATCCTTTCAGCCGTACAATAGTCTTCCCGAACCCTCCGGCCTCGGGTTTGGCGAAATTATAGGATTCTATATCCTTTGATTCACTTAAAAGATCATAAACAACCTTTTGCAGAGTACCTTCCCCTTTACCGTGAATTATCTCAAACTCCCGCATCCCTCTCATTATGGCACTGTCCAGCTGTTTTGTCACCTTTAAAGATGCTTCCTCCACTCTCATACCGCGGATATCCAGGATAAAGGCAGGTTGATTATCAGAAAAGATCCCTGATACAGAGACTGAATGGCGTTTTTCCGGTTTATCAATTTCACCGGAGGGTGTTATCTCTGATACGGGGAAACTCATTTTTACCGCTCCAACTTGTACAACCCACGAACCATCCTTGCCTTTTCTCAAAAGAGTTCCTTTCCGTCTAAAGCTGCCGACCAGAACGGACATCCCCTCTTTCAAATCCAGAACAATATTTTGCCCGGTTTCAAACTGTGCAGCCGAGAGTCTTTCTTTCTCTGCCTCCAGCCGATTCTCTATATCCGCGGCAAATTTCTTTACCTTTAGTGTTTTCTCTCTAGTGAGTTCCCCCTCCTTGAGCTCTTTTACAAGATTTTCCAGGTTTTTCCTCGAGTCGTTCAAAAATTTATTTAAGGTTGTCAATCCTTCTTTCCTGGCAATATTCTCCTTTTGGCGAAGGCTGAGAACAGCAAGATCGTGCTCTTTGATATCTTCTTTGAGTTTTTTTTCTCTTTCGAGAAGTTTATTCTGTTTTCGCTCGAGCTCCTTGATCATTGTACTTATATCAGACTGCTCCGAACGCATATACCCTTCTGCCTTTTCTACAATGGAAGGATCCAGACCACTCAACCGTGCGATCTCAATAGCGTGACTCTCTCCAGGTACACCCTGTATAACCCGGTATGTAGGACTGTGATTCTCAGGATCAAATTCCATCGATGCATTTTCTACATGGGGTTTTGTAAATCCATAGTTTTTCAGTAATCCATGATGAGATGTCGTAAGTACAACAGAATCCTTAGTGAGAAAATAGTCAAGAACGGCCATTGCGATTGATACACCCTCTGCAGGATCGGTACCCGATCCCAGCTCATCCAGAAGCACAAGAGTTTTTCCCTGAGAGTGTTTTATTATCTCTGAAATAGTATTCATATGGCCCGAAAAGGTTGAGAGGGCATTCTCCAGGGATTGGTCATCTCCTATATCGGCAAAAACATTTTCAAATACAGGCAGTGAACTGCCCTCCTCTGCAGGTATCTCCATCCCGAACTGGTTCATAAGAACCAAAAGACCGACTGTTTTTAGGGTTACTGTCTTCCCGCCTGCATTAGGACCGGTAATAATAAGAATCTTGAGATCCTCGTCAATCGAAATATTAATTGGTACAGCATTCTCTCCAAGCAGAGGATGTCTTGCTCTCGTCAGTGTTGTACCCCTCGTACTGATCCGTGCTCGAGAACATTTGTTTTTTACTGAGTATCTCGCTCTTGCAATCAAGGTATCCAGATAAGACACTGTATGAATAAGTGACATAATTTCTTCTTTTTTGGCAGAGACTATTTCAGTGAGGCCTTTAAGAATTTTTCTCACCTGGATTACTATATCATTTTCTATAATTGTAGCCTTGTTGTTCAGCTCAAGTAGTTCAAATGGTTCGATGTATAGAGTTGCTCCCCGTGCGGACGTATGGTGAATAATCCCTTTGACACGTCCTTTATAATCTGATTTTAGGGGAAGGACAATCCTTCCATCCCGCTCAGCAGGAGTATCAGTCTGCCAAATATCCTTATTATCACCAAGATATAAAGCTGCTGCTTTCGAAATACTGCTGCGGATATTCTTGAGTTCGTTTTTTAGTTTTCTTATTGCAGGGTGATTATCTTTAACTCTTCCGTTAGGTTCTAGTACAGCAGTGATTTGTGATGCGATGTCATCAACATAGGGAAATTCAGACACAAGAGCCTTTACCTGTTCTGTGCTGGCTACATCTGCAGCAAGAAAATACTTCTTGAGCTTGTCTGCTGAAATAATGTAATCGGCAACGAGATAAAGCTCATCCCCTTCGAGGACTGACCCTTCTTTCATCCCCTTTTTGACAATTGCAGAGATTGAACCCAGATTAAGGAACGGAAAAACCGCAGGAGATTCAAGACATCTTTTAACTTCTCCAACAAGATCATGCAGAGATGACAAAGATTCCTTCTTGTTCATAAATTCCTGGAGAGTAAGCACCCTGCGTCCCTCCTCGGAGATACAGTCCTCCATCAATAAGTCTACAATCTTGTCAAACTCAAGGAGCTGTATAGTTCTTTTGTTCATTTTCCTTTATTCCCTTCAGAATGCGTGTATAGCTCTCATACCGGTCACGGTGGATAGTCCCTTTTTCTACTGCGTTCTTTACTGCGCACCGAGGTTCTTCCATGTGAAGACATGAAGGATACCTGCATGTGCCTATCAAAGGCACAAACTCCGGGAATCGAAATTGAAGGTCCTGAGGGGCTACCCCGAATATTTCTATTTCCCGTACTCCCGGAGTATCAATTATCCCTGTATCTCCGCTGAAGATCAGTTGTGCAAAGTTTGTTGTATGCCGGCCTCTGTTATATTTTTCAGATATTTCACCTGTTTTAAGCTCTATCCCGGGGAATAAAACATTAAGAAGAGAGGATTTCCCTACTCCTGATTGTCCAAAAAACACAGAGGTTTTCCCTAGAAGCCTGCTTTTAAGAGCATCCATTCCAATTTTTTCCTTTGCAGATGTCGTTAAACAATCATATCCCAATTCCCGGTAGTTTTTCAGTCTGGCAAGAAGATCGGAGGACATATCTTTATCGCTCTTGTTTACAACAATCAGCGTTTCGGCAGCTGCATCTGCCATTACTAATACCCTGTCTACAAATCTGGGTCTAAATGGTGGATTCTCCACAGAAGCGACAACAACGAGAAGATCAAAGTTTGCTGCAATTATCTGCGGGGCGTTTTTCTTTTTGTTCCAACGGGAGTAACCGGTTTTTCGTTCAAGCCGTTCAAATATAAGACCTTTCCCGGAATCGGAACCTTCAGTTTCAACTTTTACCTCATCCCCCGCCGAAAGGGGGTTGTATTCATTGTCAGCATTCTTTAATACCTTGCCCTTGATCCGGCATTCGAGAGTTTTTTCACCACATTTTACTGAGTAGATATTATTTATTCCCCACAGTATTCTTCCGGTTAGGATCAAATACTGCCTCCCCATTCCAGGTCAAAAGCATTTATAAACATTTCATACTTTTCTCTGCTGTAGCTCGTTCCCGTTATATAAAAACGGGAGTATTTACTTTTGTTGTTCCCCCCGGCAGGACTCGTATCCTGCAGGATTTTCCCAAGCTGTTTAACCACTCCATCTACAGAATCAATTACTTTTATTTCCTTTCCCATAAGCTTCTGAAGTGGTTCTCTGACAAAAAGGAAATGGGTACATCCCAGAATAAGGGAGTCAATTTGTTTCCGGGTAAAGTATTCGACCGCCGGGCTGAGTATCTTATAAATTTCATCTTCATCGGCACCGTAGTACCGGTTTTCAACAAAATCTACAATTTGAACTCCTGCGAAACGAAAAACGCTGCAATCACGGGCAAAATCCCGGATTAGATCATCTGTGTAGATACTCTTCACTGTCGATTCGGTGGCAAGGAGCCCAATTCTCCCGTTCTGTGAATACTGTGCAGCAGGTTTTACGGCAGGAACGACACCCACAAAGGGTATCCCGAATCTCTTACGCAGAGATTTCAGCGTAATTACAGATGCTGTATTACAGGCAATGACTACCGTTTTTGGATTAAATTGATCGACGATTCTCTCTATAACAGATATGACGACTTTTTTGAGCTGTTCAAAATTCTTGCCACCATAGGGAAAGTTTTCGTTATCTGCAACGTAGACAAAGTTCTCGTCCGGGATTTGTTTTTGTGCCTCCGAAAGATACGGTAATCCCCCCACTCCGGAATCTAAAAATGCAATTGGTCGTTCTTTCACAGTATTATCCTACATTCTTTTACAATATTCTTCAATAATTATTGACAACCCTGTAATCTTTGATAGTCTTAAAGATATGTTTAACTTCGATATCTGCAAACATGAGGGTTGTAAAAGCTATTCTGCTACCGGGTACGATTACTGTCTATTGCATATAAATGAGAGTGCTGATGTAATCGAGAACTATCGGAAAACTGTAATGAAACAGAATCTAATCCGGAACTATAACATAGAACACCTCTCCCTTGCCAATGAAGATCTGCAAAATAAATATATTATTGTTTCTAATTTTTCAAACAGTGCTTTTGTAGATATCGATTTCAGTGAATCAAAAATACTTTTTTCTCTTTTTCAGTTTTCTACTTTTAAAAACTGTAAGTTTAACCGTACAATCATTAAATATACAAATTTTGCCGGTTCAACTTTTGAAGGGTGTGATTTTTCAGAATCTGATATAGTGAATTCGAACTTTATAGGGGTAGAAGCTGCGGATTGTAACTTTAACGACTCTAATCTGTACTATACAAACTTTACTAACGCGGCCCTCAGCAATGTAACCTTTGTTGATTGCAACTTGAAGAAAACTGATTTCTACCGAAGCAAACGGGATGTGGTCAACTTTAAATATTCCAACTATGAAGAAGCAGAGTTTGAAAGGTCCTGGGAATGAGATGTTTTTATAATTTTATCCTGAATGGGTTCTCAAATACCTATATTGTCGGTCCCGATGCCTCAGGGGAAGCGATCATTGTTGATCCCGGAGAACTTAACATTAAATTATTTAAGCTGATCGAAGATAATGACTTTTATATCAAACATATACTTATTACTCACGATGATTCACCGCATACGGAAGGGATTAGATCTCTTTTGAAAATTTACGATGCGAAAGTTTACAGCAATTCCGGTGAGATTCATGACATAAAAACAGTAAGGGTAAAAGCAGGAATGGAGTTAAATCTCTCGGGATTCAAAGTTAAGGTATTAGGTGTACCGGAACCTCTTACTAATTCAATTCTCTTCAAGATACAGAACATTCTTTTTACCGGGGACAGCATTGGCGCCGGAAGATTAAACAAGAAGCTGACCAGCCTGGAAAGGGACAAACTTAAACTATATCTCGAAAAACATCTTTTATACATGGATAACAACACTATTATTCTTCCGGGACACGGCCCCCCTTCTACCCTTAAGGCCGAAAGGATGTTCAATCCCGACATTACAGATATTCTTGAATATCTTCCTGCTGAAGATGAAATGAACCGGCATTAATTTTTAGAAACGTGGTAAACCTGTCTGGTAACGGGGCATAGAACATTCTTGGGTCCTTCTCTCCCGGTAAACGTATGGTGAGCTTTGCTGCATGCAGCATAAGAGAAAAACCGGGAAAACTTTTAGAAATCCGGCCATACACAGGATCCCCTATTATAGGATTACCGATACTCAGCATATGTACGCGAAGCTGATGTGTTCTTCCTGTTTTAGGCGAAAGCACAGCCAGACTGGCAGTTTCTGATCGTCTTACAGCTGTGTACTCTGTAAGAGCATACTTCCCTTTACTTTCTGATACAGTAAACTTCTTACGGTCTCTCTGGTCTCTCGTAATAAAACTCTCAATGGTTCCTTTGCTTTTCTTTAGGTATCCTTTTACAAATGCTACATACTTTTTCTCCGTGGTTTTCTCTCGAAACTGTTTTGCCAGAAACTCAAGCGTTCCGGGATTTTTAGCAGCGATGATAACCCCGGAGGTGTCCTTATCAAGACGGTGAACGACCCCGGGACGGACAGGTTCCCCGGGAAAGCTCCGGCTGAGATCACTCAAATAGTACATAAGCCCCTGAACAAGAGTTTTATGATAGTTACCCGGCGCCGGATGAACGACAACACCCTGAGCTTTGTTCAGTACAATAACATCTTCATTCTCAAAAAGTATTTCCAGAGGTATCTTTTCAGGATATACATCGAAGGATTCTGCTTCAGTATAGTTTATTTCAACAAAATCTCCGGGAAAAACCTTTTTGCTCAGTTTTGCTTCCTCACCGTTGATCTTGACGGTGACATTTCTGTTCTTGATTTGACTCCGGGTAAAAAGTTCAAGGTAATCAGCAATATACTTGTCAATCCGGCACCCGCTTACATCCTCGACAACGACTTCTTCAGTCATCTGAAACTTTCCCGAGTATAAAATCCATAAGTGCAGCTGTCAACGATACACCCACGGCTGTATACACTATCTCAAGTTTTTCATTTGTGGTGAGAATTTGAGGAGTTTTGTTTCCGAGAATTGCCGGGGCGTAAGCAGGATCCCACTTATGAGCACCGTATCTGTAGAGAGAATATCCTAGTGATGAATAAAGAAAGGAAAAAGGGACGGTTCCGAAAAAAACAATCTCGAAACGCCGTAAATCCTGTGCCCACCGGGGGAACTCATCCTTCTGATAGGGTTCATAATCAATCTCCTGAGCAGGAAGGTGAACAAGAAGAACCATGGTAATGATGGCTGCTAAAATAAATTTTTTCATCGGTAATCGCGGGGGCCGAAAAGAAGCGTCCCAATCCTTACGAGAGTTGCCCCCTCCTCGATAGCGATTGGAAAATCCGAAGACATCCCCATGGAAAGCTCTTCTAGATTGATTTCGGGATATTTTTCACGTGTCAGCTCAAATAACTTTTTCAGGTAGGCAAAAGCATTTCTTACTGCATCTTCCCCTCCGCCGAGAGGTCCTATTGTCATAAGTCCCTTTATTCGAAGGTTAGGTAATTCAAGAATTTCGTCTATAGACCGGAAATATTCTTCCTCAGATCTGAATCCGCTTTTTGAATCCTCTCCTGAAGTGTTGTATTCAAGATAGATTTCAAGATTTTTTCCAAATTCTTTTGCATACCTATCCAGATACCGTGCTATCTTTATTCTGTCCACAGACTGAACACATCCGGCAATCCTTGCAGCAGCCTTTGCCTTGTTTGACTGAAGATGTCCGATAATATGCAGTTCAGCATCATTATGGAAGCCGGTAAACTTTTCCACAGCCTCCTGCACCCTGTTCTCACCGAACAAACGGAACCCGGCATTATAAACCGCTTCAATCTCTTCAATGGATCTGGTCTTTGAAACTGCCATTACTTTTATCTCTTCAGGTTTTTTAGCTGCTTTTTTCGCTGCATCCGCTACTTTACTGTTTATGTATCCGATGTTCTCAATAAGTCCCATGAGACTAAAATACCACCTTTTCCATTGCAGCTCAAGTAAATTGAAAACTTTATTCGTATGCTGTATACTTGTCTACATGAAAAAGATACTCCTTCTATTTACCGGAATTATTTTTATTAATTCTTCACTTTTCTCATTGGAAGCAGATAGTATTCTCAAAGATTTATCCGCTGAACAAATGACTGTTCTGTCCCGGGACGGAGAAATTACCCGGTATTTTTTTCAAAAAGAAGATCTAGCATATATCTTTGATTCTTCGTTTTCACAAATCATCAACAGAAGTATTGGTACATTGGATCCTACTATTGGGGTCGAATCCCTTTTTTTGTACAAAACAGACAAAGAGTATTCTGTCCTTGAGCTATACAACATCCTTCTTTCCATCAGTACAATGAAGGGTATTGAGTACTATTCACAGTCCAGGAAAAAAATGAGAACCCTCTTCACGGACAGTTATGTCATGAGGAGTAAAGAGGATAAGGGAAGAGTTCCGGACTTTACGGTAACCGATCCTTTAAAGGAGATCTCCTTCTATGCAGATCAGACGGATAAAACTTTCGGTGAAAACATTTATAAAACTGAGTATAAATCAGACGGAACATCTATCTGGATACAAATGTCCAACGAAACTCCAATGAAGTATAAGTTTATAAAAATGGTAAATCCCGGTGATATATCAATCAATGTTGCGGTGAGAAAAATTGATGAAGGGCTTCTTTTTTATGGAGTGACCGGCGTTCACACCTTTAGTTTTTTGGGTCTTGAAAGAGCAAAAAAAGAATCTTTTTACAACAGAATGAAAGCCCTCTACGGATGGTTTACCAACAGGCTGCGTTGATACTATCTGGAATAAACTATAAAAAAAACCGGTTAACTCAAACGAGTTACCGGTTTTTTATGGGCGATGACGGGATTGAACCGCCGACATCCTGCTTGTAAGGCAGGCGCTCTCCCAGCTGAGCTAATCGCCCTTAACGAGGGGTAAAGTACCATAGACAAAAAAATGTGTCAATAGAATCCCAAAAACTTTTTTTTAAAACTTTCTGTCCCCTTTTATCTCTTCCTGCTTTGTGTTAAAATGCCCGCCGAGGTAACAGATGTCTATTGAGAAAATGAGAAATATCGGGATCATGGCACACATAGATGCCGGGAAAACCACTACGACAGAACGCATCTTGTTTTACACAGGGAAGAGTCACCGTATTGGAGAAGTTGACAACGGCGAAGCTACCATGGATTGGATGGAGCAGGAACAGAACAGGGGGATAACCATTACCTCTGCAGCGACTACCTGTTATTGGAATGATCATCAGATAAATATAATTGACACTCCCGGACATGTGGACTTTACCGCTGAGGTTGAACGAGCACTGCGTGTTCTCGATGGCGCAGTAGCAGTTTTTTGCGCAGTAGGGGGAGTTGAACCGCAATCGGAAACGGTCTGGCATCAGGCGGATCATTATAATATTCCCCGTATTGCATTTATCAATAAGATGGACCGCCTCGGAGCAGACTTCTACACTGCAGTAAAAGAGATCAGAACCAAACTGGGAGCCAATCCTGTTCCGCTCTATCTTCCAATAGGGGCAGAGAATGATTTCGAGGGAATTATCGACCTGGTTAGGGAGAAAGAACTCCGTTTTGAACCTTCAACCAACGGGAGTACCATAACTGAATCAGAAATAAGCAGTGCAAACAGAGGCATCGCTGATGAGTGGAGAGAAAAGCTCCTTGATGATATCTCCTCTTTTTCCGAAGAAATAACCGGGCTCTTTTTAGAGGGAGAACCCATTAGTGAAACCCTTATTCTTGAGACCATACGGCGGGGAACGCTTGAGAGGGAAATTGTACCTGTTTTTGTCGGAGCTTCACTAAAAAACGTCGGTGTACAACCCCTGCTTGACGGCATTGTTTCATTCCTCCCCTCACCGCTTGAAGCTCCTGTAACAACAGGACACAAAGTGAAAGATGATTCGGAAGTTGAGGTGGAACCATCTGAAAAAAAACAGCCTCTGGGTTTGGTATTTAAAATACAAACTGACAGAGAGGCTGGTCCTCTTTGTTTTATCCGGATGTATTCGGGTTCCATTAAAAAAGGAACTGCTGTATTTAATATAACAAAGCACAAACGGGAAAGGGTTAACCGGCTGCTCAGAATGCATTCAAACCGTCATGAGTCAATCGACGAAGTCAATGCTGGAGATATTGCGGTTGTTGTAGGATTTAAAATGGCTCAGACCGGTGATACCATAGGGTCTGAGGGGTATCAGATTCTTCTTGAAAAAATGGAGTTCCCGGAGCCGGTAATTTCCATTGCCATAGAACCCAAGACCATATCCGATCAGGATAAACTTAAGAAGGCCCTGGAAGCTTTAAAGAGAGAAGATCCAACGTTTACCGTCAAGGAAAACGAAGAAACAGGTCAGCTTATTATATCCGGCATGGGAGAACTTCATTTGGATATTATCGTCGACCGTATATTAAAAGAATATAAGGTTGAAGCGAATGTAGGGAAACCACAGGTAACCTACCGGGAATCCGTTACAAAGGAGATCGTTCACACCGAAAAATTCCACAAGCTCATCTCAGGAAAGGAAAACAATGCTGAGATTACCATCAAGGTTGAGCCGGCTGAAAAAGGGGCAGGAAACGAAGTCATTAACGAACTGCCGGGAGGTCTTTTACCGAGAGAATTTACCGATGCAGTAATCCGGGGGATCAACAATGCTTTTCCATCCGGGATAAACTATGGCTATCCGACAATCGATATTAAAGTAACAGTCAAGAATGCAGTTTATGATCCCCTTACAGCCAGTGCATTTGCATTTGAAGCCGCCGCATCCCTGGGATTCGACGCTGCATGCCGGAAGGCAGATCCTGTACTCCTTCAGCCGGTAATGAATGTTGACATCCTGAGCCCGAAAGATTTTGTTGGAGAAGTAATCTCCCATATAACTACACGGGGCGGAATTATAAACAGTCTTGAAAGTAAACCGACAGTTGAACACGTTCGGGCAGAGGTGCCTCTTGCAAATATGTTTGGCTATTCAACGGCACTGAGAAGCATTACTCAGGGGAGAGGTACATTTGCCATGGAATTTGCATACTTTGCTCAAAAAGAAGGTGGGATTTAGAATCATCTGTTGATTTTTGTTGACAACTGTATATTCTGATTTTATAGTAAATAATTCTATACGAATTATTTAAGCAAGGAGGAATTATGAGTTTAACCACCGCTAACATCAGAAACATTGCTCTTGTAGGACACGGCGGAACGGGTAAAACCAGCCTTTTAGAACAGATGCTCTTTAATGGGGGCGTTATTCCAAAAGCTGAGCTGCCCGACTCAGGGAAAAGTGTAAGTGATTTTACCGATGAAGAGATTGAAAGAAAGATGTCTATCCATACGACGCTTTCAAGCATGGAGTGGAAGGAAAGCAGGATTAACATCCTGGATACTCCCGGAGTCGGAGATTTTGTCGGGGAGGTAGTCGCTTCTTACCGTGCATCCGAGTCTGCTATCGTACTAATTGGAGCCAGGTCTTCTGTACAGATTGAGACAATCAAACTCTGGAGACGGCTGAACAACAGACAAATGCCCAGAATTGTTTTTATCAATAAACTTGACGTGGAACGGGCTGATTTTGAACAAACTTTTTCAGATCTGAACGACAGGTTCGAAAAAACCTTTGTACCTGTAACAATTCCAATCGGAACAGGGAATGAATACAAGGGTATCGTTAATTTAATAGAAAACAAGGCTTATCTGGTTCATGATGAAGGGACCTCTGACAAGCCGTCTGATATACCTGCAGAAATGAATGAACAGGTTGAAAAATATCGTTTAACTTTGATTGAAACAGCAGCTGAAGGTGACGATGAGCTGCTTGAAAAATACTTTGAAGAAGGAACGCTTGATCCTGACGAAATCCGAAAAGGGCTCCAGGAGGGATTAAGAAACTACAAAATTGTTCCTGTTTTATGTGGAAGTGCCCTCAAAAACAATGGGATTGCCTCTCTTCTGAATTTTATTAATACAGCAGCCCCTTCTCCGGATCTTTATCAGGAAACAGCATTCACTGAGAATGAAGAAGAAATAAGTATACCGATGTCTGAATCCGATCCTTTTAGTAGTTTCGTATTTAAAACGAGTATTGATCAGTTTTCAGGCCGTCTCTCCTATGTAAAGGTCGTATCCGGGAAGCTCACCTCAGATACTGAATTACTGAATTCCCGGGAGATGAAAAAAGAAAAAGGATCCAAGGTTTTCCGTGCAGTGGGCAAAAAACTCATTGAAACGAAGGAACTTATAGCTGGAGATATCGGTGTTCTTACAAAGATGGACAGCGTTAAAACTAACGATACGATCTGTGACAGCTCCAGAGTACTCCATTTCAAACAGCTGGCACTCCCACAGCCGGTTTTCTCGGTTGCAGTTTCCGCAGCCAGTAAAAAAGCAGAGGACAAACTTAACGAATTCCTTCACAAGGCAACTGAGGAAGATCTTACCTTTACCGTAAATTTCAACACTGAAACCAAAGAGAATGTAATAAGCGGTATGGGTGAACTTCATATCAATATTATCCTTAATAAAATCAAGGATAAACAAAAGATTGAGATTGAAACAAAAATACCCAAGATTGCTTACAGGGAAACAATAACAAAATCTGCAGAAGCAGAATATGCTCATAAAAAACAGTCCGGCGGCCATGGCCAGTACGGAAAAGTTCTTCTTCAGATCAAGCCGCTTCCCCGTGGAGAATTTTTCTCATTCGAAAATGCCATTAAGGGTGGATCAATCTCCAAAGGTTACATGCCAGGAATAGAAAAGGGAATTCTTGAAGGTATGAGTGAAGGTTTTCTTGCGGGTTATCCTATCGTGGACATAGGTGTAACCATTATAGACGGTAAGGAACACCCGGTTGACTCTTCTGAAATGGCTTTTAAACTTGCCGGTAAAGGAGCTTTAAAGGAAGCACTGAAGAAAGCAAATACTGTTCTGCTTGAACCGATCATGAATCTTAAAGTTTATATCGAAGAACAGTATCTTGGTGACATTCTTTCCGACCTTAGTTCAAAGAGGGGCCGGGTACTTGGGCAAGAAAGCCTTGGCGGCGGAATAATGGAGGTTGATGCAACTGTACCACAGGCTGAAATGCTCAGGTATGCGATAGATTTAAAATCCATAACTTCTGGAACAGGTTCATTTGATATGGAATTTGATCATTATGAAACAATTTCCGGAAAGATTGCAGATGCAGTTATAGCAGCTTCAAAAATTGACAAGGAATCAGAGTAAATTATTTTGCTCCCCTCCCTCCCGGGTTTTTAGGGAGGGAGGAGCTTTTCCCCTCTCTATTATAAACTTTTCAGTATTATTTCTTGCAGAATTCGGTCAGACGGCCTATACTGAATGTATTCTAATAACAAGGAGAACTAAATGAAAGTAAAAAGATTATTGATTTTTACCTTCCTGCTTCTGGTTGTACTATCTACAAGCGGACTTTTTGCGAATGGGACAAAGGAAGCACCTCTCGGCAGTGAAGAAAACCCAATCGTATGGGCTTTTGTTCCTTCAGGGGAGATGGAACGGGTAACATCCGGTGCCCAGGAAGTTGCAGACCTTCTGCATGATGCAACCGGCTATTACTTTAAAACCACAGTTGCCACTGAATATGCTGGAGTAATTGAGGCATTAAAGAGTAATCCCCCTTCCGCACAGATGGCATCACTGGCAACCTTCGCTTATGTAATGGCTGCTGATCAGGGCGTAGCGGAAGCTGCTCTGGTTTCTGTCAGATATGGAAGTCCGACATACAACGGACAAATTATAGTTAGGAAAGATTCAGGAATTACAAAGATTACGGATCTCATGGGGAAAACGTTTGCACGGCCTGACCCTCTTTCTACAAGCGGATGGATTATTCCCATGCTGACAATGAAAGCCGCAGGTATAAGTACTGATACAGATCTTAAAAGAGTTATAGATGCAGGAAGCCATGATGCAGTTGTAACAGCAGTATTCAACGGAGATGCAGATGCCGGTGCCTGTTATGTTGATGCCCGGACCAGTGTTGAAAAGAATATACCCACAATAATGGATGATACTGTTGTTATCGCAGTTACCGAAAATATCCCGAATGATGGTGTACAGTTCCATCCTTCCGTTCCTCAGGAAATGAGAGATAAGATAGTAGATGCACTTCTGAAGATCGCAGATACTGACGCCGGTAAAAAAGCTTTAAAAACAGCTTATTCATGGAATGGCCTGGTTAAGCATGACGATTCGTTCTACGATCCCTTCAGGCAGGTACTACAGGCTTCAGGCATGAAGATTGAAGATTTAAACTAGGGTTCTAAATTCAGTATTACATTGAGAGGGTCCTGGTACCCTCTCATTTTTTTAAGAGGTCGTATATGCTTGAAGTCAAGAATTTAACAAAAATATATAATGACGGGACTGTAGCCCTGGATGATGTAAGTTTTACCGTTGAGGACGGTGAGTTTCTGGTCATTATAGGTCTTAGCGGATCGGGTAAGTCTACATTGCTCAGGTGTATTAATAGACTTATTGATCCAACTGAGGGGCAGATTATCTGGGACGGTAAGGACGTCACATCGGTAAAGGGGGCACAGCTGAGGAATTTACGGCGGCAGGTTGGTATGATTTTCCAGCATTTCAACCTTGTGAATCGTTCTTCTGTAATGAATAACGTACTTTCCGGCAGACTTGGGTATGTCGACCCTTGGAAAAGCCTCCTCTATAAATTTAGCCCAGAGGACCGTAAAAAAGCCATGGAATCGCTGCAGATGGTAGGAATTGAAGATCAGGCTTTAAAAAGAGCAGATGAGCTTTCTGGAGGACAGCAGCAACGGGTTGGTATTGCCCGTGCACTGATGCAGAACCCCAAAATGATTCTTGCTGACGAACCAGTAGCAAGCCTGGACCCCGTTCTGGCGCATACAATTCTAGGATACCTGGAAAAACTAAATTTGGAACGGAATATCACAGTGATGTGCAGCCTTCATTACCTGGATCTTGTTCAAAGATACGGAACAAGAGTAATAGGATTACGGGATGGAAAACTTGTCTGGGAAGGCGACAATAATGCCATAAAGAAAATGAGTGATGCAGAATTCAAGAATATTTACGGTGAGGAAGCCGAACGCGTCAGCGCCGGTTCTCTGACAGGAGGGGAAGTGTAAATGGCATCCAGGAAGATTGAAGTAGTTGAAAAAAAGAATCTTGTTTCTCCTCCGGTGGCAGTGATAATTTCTGTGCTTTTTCCCGGTTTGGGGCATGTACTCATAAGAAAACTTAATAGAGGCCTTTTGATTATGGCATCCATAGGTACTATAATCGGTTTATTTTTATGGAGAATAGATCTTTTAGCACATCGGGAAACAGATTTTATTTCCCAATATCTCAAAGCTTTAAGCAGAAAAGGGTTCTTTATCGGTTTTATAACCCTTGCTATTGTTATTCTTTGGCTGTGGGTTGCACGTGATACTTATCTGCACGCAACTAGGAAGAAAAAAGGCGGTTTTGCACTTTTTGCTTTTATTCTTGTTATGTTCTTCGCAATCGGATGGCAGATAAGTGAGATAGATCTTAAAAAAGCAGTTACAAAATTCCCAGATGCTTGGCCGCCGCTTTCAAAAATTCTTTGGCCATGGGAAGCTGCTTTCACCCGGGCGACAGAGGAGCTTTCAGCAAGTACCGAAATTCTCATAGGGTCCGAAGATCAAGGGCCACCGCCTATTCCAGTGGAAGAACCGGGGAAACCATACCTCCGTTCAACACCTAATTTTGGAAAGCTTTCATCCCTTGATGAGAACAATAACGTTATCAAAGGGACAATACTCCATCTTACCGGCAAAAATTTTAAACCCAATACGCTTACTCAAATATGGTGGTTTGATGCTTTGGGAAATGAATTCCGCCCGAGACAAGATGGGAAATATACCAGTGTAACCACTGACGATAAGGGTAATTTCGAGTATGATCTGGTAATGCCTTACAGACTTATCCCTCCCAGTGCTGAAGGAAAGATACTGAATAAAGTTGAAGCAAGACAGGTTACAGAGGTTGGTTCGCTGATTCCCGCAGATCCTTTAAAACTTACTTTTTCTCTTATTATAGAAACAATTTTTATGGGTATGATGGCTACATTTTTCGGGATTATACTCTCCATACCTATAAGTTTTTTAGCCGCCCGGAACATAATGAAAGGCTCATGGGTAACAATGCTCATCTACTTTATAACAAGGACTGTTCTCAACATTATAAGATCCATCGAACCATTAATCTGGGCGCTGATTGCCGTAGTGTGGGTTGGGCTTGGGCCGTTTGCTGGTATCGTTGCCTTGACAGTTCATTCAATTGCCGCACTGGGGAAGCTGTATTCAGAAGCAATTGAAGGGATAGATCACGGGCCAATTGAGGCCATTCAGGCAACAGGAGCAAATTGGCTTCAGACAATTATGTTTGCAGTTATTCCGCAGATGATTCCGCCCTTTGTTTCATTTTCCATCTACCGCTGGGACATCAATGTAAGGATGTCTACTGTTATCGGTCTTGTTGGAGGCGGCGGTATCGGTTTCCTTCTCGTACAGTATATACGGCTTCTGGATTACAAAGCAGCAGGTATTGCAGTTTGGTTTATCGCATTGACTGTTTCCATACTTGATTATGTAAGTGCTGAAATCAGGAATCGATTTGTGTAAAACATTATAAAGAAAGCCGGCTTTCTATGCCGGCTTTTCTCTTTATTCCTGTTTCCGTTCCGACAAAGGCAATAAATCTTTCTTTTCCTGACTGATATGCTTATAAGCCGGACGCATTATTCTTCCGCCGTTAATGAGCTCCTCTATTCTGTGTGCACTCCAGCCTGCTATCCTCGCGATTGCAAATATCGGAGTATAAAGATCTGCGGGTATTCCTAGAAGGCTGTAAACAAAACCTGAGTAAAAGTCAACGTTTGCGGAAATAACCTTCTTGCTATTCTTTAAATCGTAAAAAACTTTTGGCGTCAGCTTTTCAACCAACGTGTATAATTTAAATTCTTCGGAAGCACCTTTCTCCTGAGCAAGTTCTTTGGCTTTTTCTTTAAGAATAACTGCTCTTGGATCAGAGTATGTGTAAACGGCATGTCCCATCCCATAAATCAAGCCTGTTCTGTCAAATGTTTGTTTGTTTATTATTTTGGCAAGATAATCATAGACCTGCTTTTCATCGCTCCAGTCTTTAACATTCGCTTTAATGTCTTCCATCATGCGTAAAACTTTTATATTCGCTCCTCCATGCTTTGCACCCTTTAACGAACCAATTGCTGCTGCAACAGCAGAATAGGTGTCGGTATCTGCCGATGAAATCAGATGGATAGAAAATGTAGAATTGTTTCCACCACCGTGTTCGGCATGCAGCACAAGAGCAAGATCAAGAAGCTCTGCCTCAAGGGGAGTATATTTTCTATCAGCTCTAATGAGCATTAAAAGATTCTCAGCGGTTGACTTTTCCGGATCCGGAGAATGAATAACCAACGTCTTTTTATTATAGTAATGTTCCTTTGCCTGAAATGCATAAGCCACAAATGTTGGAAACCAGGCTATAAGCTGTATAGACTGACGGAGATAGTTCTCAACCGTCTGCTCATCAGGATTATCATCATATGAATATGCAGCCAGGACACTCCGGGCAAGCTTGTTCATTATATTATTACTAGGTGCTTTTAATATCATATCTTCGGTAAACCCTTCGGGCAGCACTCTTTTTTCACCCAGAAGTTTTGTAAATTCCACAAGCTCTTCTTTCAGGGGGAGCTCACCAAAAAGAAGAAGAAAGACAATCTCTTCAAAACCAAAACGCTTTTCATTCAGAAAACTGCTGGAAAGCTCCTTTATATCGAACCCTCTGTACCTGAGTCTACCTTCAACCGGAACTTTTTCATTTTCATCGACAATATATCCATGAACATCTCCGATCTGTGTAAGACCAACAAGAACTCCGGTCCCGTCGTTATTTCGAAGCCCCCTTTTAATGTCATATCTTGAAAAAGCTGCCGGATCTATTCTATTATTCCGTGTCGCAAGCTTAACGTATTTCTGAAATTCATTTATTCGATCCATAGTGATAGAGCCTCCAATTATTCATATTAATTAGGTTAATAAGAGCTTATTATGAGCTTTTTTTTCCATTAAAACAAGTATGGCTAGATAATATAATCTACTGAGCTCATTAATTATTTTAATAAGATTTTTCGAACCAAATATTCCGTATTTTGTGACTTTTACCAATTCCTTTTCTTTCGAATGATGTTTCGGGGCGCCATTCAATTTTATCTGCATAGGGATTATATCTGTTTTTCAGCTGCTTGAATGACTGAAATACTTCAAGTATCCATTCTGCATAAGGCTCCCAGTCAGTTGCTGTATAAATATAGCCTCCGGGTTTTAGCTTAGGGAGAACCAAGGAAACAAACTCTTTTTGTACTAGTCTTCTTTTGAAATGTTTCTTTTTAGGCCATGGATCAGGAAAAAACAGGTGAATCCCGCTTAACGTTTCAGTACCGATCATGTGTTCAAAAATTTCCACAGCATCATGTCTTATAATTTTGAGATTATCAAGTTTTCTCGTGTGTATTTCATTAAGTACTCTGCCTACCCCGGGGGTATGAACCTCCACCCCAAGGTAATTTTTATCCGGATTACGCTCTGCTATTTCGATCGTAGCATGCCCCATTCCAAACCCGATCTCAAGATATGTATCATTGCTGTTCTTGAATACGTCTTTGAAATCGAGAATCTGATTCTTAAACTCTATGCAATATAACGGAGCATAGGTATCAAGTGCCTTTCTCTGCATTGTACTCATTCGTCCTGTTCTCAGAACAAAACTCTTAATCTTTCTACTGTTATTTGTTTTCACCTTTAATTGCTACCTATGTATATTTTATCCTTTCAGACATTAACACTTCAATTTCTCTTACTGTTCCGGTCGTTACCGCTTTTTCAGCAAACCTGACAGCATTCTCTGTATTCATTCTCGCTATCTCTCTCCTGACAAACTGTATCATTCTGGGTTCAACGCTGAAGGTACGAATTCCAAGCCCTATAAAAAATTCAAGAAGGTCCGGGTCTACAGCCGTATCACCGCAAACCGAAAGAGGGCAATTGTTCTTTTTTGCTGATTCTGCTACCATTTTAAGAGCCCGTAAAACTGCAGGATGATGCGGGACATACAGATCCTTTACTTTTTCGTTGGTACGGTCTATTCCAAGGATATATTGAACCAGATCATTTGTGCCGATACTTATAAAATCTGCAGTTGCTGCAATCTCGTCAATTAAATAAACAATTGAGGGTAATTCTATCATAGCCCCAATTTTTGGTTTTTTATTATGGGGAAGCCCCTCTTTTTCAAGCTCTTCTATACATTGAGCAAGTACTTCTTTTGCTTTATTAAAATCATCAATACCGGTAACAAGGGGAAATAATATCTTTAGATCTTTGTCAACTCCGACCCGAAGGAGAGCCCTCAACTGATCTTTAAATACTCCAATATTTTGCAGACTATAACGTAAAGCTCTCAAACCCAGAGACGGATTCAATTCTTTTGTATCGGCAATCCCAAGTATTTTATCACCACCTATATCGATCGTCCTGAATACTACGTCAGGTATAGTATCAAGAAGCCTGGAGTAAATAACCAGCTGTTCTTCCTCTGTCGGGAAGTTATTTCTTATAAGAAAAAGGAATTCACTTCTGTATAATCCGGCACCTTCTGCTTTGTACTTAACAGCATTCTCTGAATCACTTAAAATATTTATATTCGCCTGAATTTTTATTTTTATACCATCCTGAGTTTCAGCTGAATCAAGCATGTCAGTAGAGCCGGTTTTGGCTTTGGCACTGTCAATGTTACCAAGGTATTTTTTAATTAATTCCTCTTCAGGATTTACGAGAACAACTCCCTGATATGCATCAACTACAAGTGTAGACTCATCTCTTTGATTGAAAAATGTTTTATCGGTAAGAAAAACAACCGGCAGATCCAGGGATTTAGCAAGAATTGCTATGTGACTGGTCACCCCTACTCCGTATATTACAAAGCCTTCAGTATGCTGAGCAGCAAGTTTAACAAGTTCAGAAGGCAGCATATTCTTTGCGACTACTATTTGCCCTGAATAATCTCCATCATCAACAACCTCCTCTGATAAATTTTTGAGCAGCCTGTGCCCAAGATCCTTGAGGTCCAATATTTTTTCCTGAACGTTTTCATTACCGCTTATTGAAAAGAGATCTATATATTCATTAATCACCTTTACAATAGCTTTTGATGCTTTTTCCCCTTCTTTAATATACTTTCTGATAGATCCTGATAAATCATCATCACTCACCATAAGCAAATGCGAAGCAAAAATCAGTGAACCCGCCTCCGAAAGGTTCTCATCCATCTTAGCCTGCAGCTTTTCAAGTTGCTTGGTAGTCCTGGAGAGAGACAGTTCGAATCCTTCAAGGCTTTCAGAATAATGGTTCCCTTTCGTTCGCAGATATTTTCCCTTTGAAGTCTCAGACATGAAAAAAGATGTTCCAACAGCAATTCCGGTAGACGCGGATCTTCCTTTATAGTACTGCTGCTTTTGAAGAAGATCGCTGCTTACCCTGTCTTTAAAACCTTTTCTCAGCTCCAACAATGTTTTTGCATTATCGAGAAAGGTGGCAAGCTGAGATGCTATCAAGGTTAATGCTTTTACATCCCGTGGGGTGTAATATCCGGGTTTTGAATCCTCAAGGACAATTACTCCCAATTCTTTGTTATGATAAATAATAGGGACTGCAAGAATTGATTCATACTGTTCTTCGTGCATACCGGGGATATGTTTATACTGGGGGTCCATAGCACCCCGGGCGATATTGATGGGAATCCGCTCTTTGAAAGCTTTTCCGGTTATTCCCTCTCCGATTTCAAGCTTTATTTTCCCGATAAATTCTGAATTCAATCCTGCTGTGGCACGCAAGACGAGATTATTCTCAGTTTCATCTAGAAGAAATATTGAGCATGCTTCGGTACGAATATGTTTTGCTATTACCTTCACAACAAGATTCAGCAGTCCGTTTATATTTGTTTTATGCTGGAAAATTTCCGTTAATTCTCTGACACTGAAAATAAGGTCGTAAACTTTTTTCATGAACACCACCCCCGTTAGTATTATAACAATATTTGCAGTTTTTCCCTAATAAATTCTGATTTATCTTTCAACCCTATAATTTTGGTTTTAATAGTCAATATATTCGGCTTTTCAGGATCAAGTTTAACAATACCTTTACTTTCTTTGATCAATCGCAAAATCTTGTCTACAGAAATAATTGAAACCTTTGAAAAGTTAATCTTTGCTACACCGTGCCTTTCCACAACTGAATGAATATACAATTTTTTACAAAGTATCCTCAATTCTGAAATGGAAATCAAGCTGTTTACCTCATCAGGTAGGGGACCAAACCGGTCCTGAAGCTCCCCGAGAACCGTATCCAGATCAAAATCAGTCTGCACAGAAGCTATTTTTTTATAAATCTCCATCTTTTCTACGGGGTTGCTTATGTACGATTCAGGGATGTACCCTGAATAGTTCAGATCAAGGTATACTTCAGGTGCTTCATCCCTGTTTGCATCACTAAGGTCAGCTATAGCATCATCCAGTATCTTAAGGTACATATCAAATCCCACTGAAAGGATGTCTCCGCTCTGCTGCCGTCCCAATAGGTTACCGGCTCCTCTCACTTCAAGATCCTTCATAGCTATTTTAAAACCTGAACCGAGATCGGTAAAATCAGATATTATTGTCAGCCGCTTCATAGCTATCTCTGATAATGCTCTTCTATCGGGATACAGAAGGTAGGCGTAAGCCTTCTTATCAGACCTTCCAACCCTTCCTCTCAGCTGATAGAGCTGACTGACACCGTACATATCAGCCCTGTCAATGATAATTGTATTGACGTTCGGTATATCGATTCCATTTTCAATAATTGTCGTAGCAACAAGGATCTGAAAACTACCATGGATAAAGCGGTACATAACATCTTCAAGCTGGGTGCTGGTCAACTGTCCATGAGCTGTTTCTATCATTACTTCCGGAAGGAGGTTTTCCAGGAATATTCGTGTCTGGGTCAGTGTTTCTACCCGGTTGTGGAGATAAAAAACCTGCCCGCCCCGTGCGATCTCCCGGCGGACAGCATCCGCTATAACCGCTTCGTCAAATTCCTGAATAATTGTTTCTATTGGTCTTCTGGAAAAAGGAGCGGTAGACAACAACGACATATCCCGTATCTTCAGCAATGACATATGCAGAGTCCGCGGAATGGGAGTTGCAGAAAGACTTAAGCAGTCAACCGAATGTTTAATCTCTTTCAGTTTCTCTTTGTCCTTTACGCCGAAACGCTGCTCTTCGTCTATTATGAGAAGCCCAAGATTCTTAAAAATGACGTCCTTTTGTATTATTCTATGAGTACCTATAATGAGATCGACTTTTCCGTCTTTCAAGTCTTCGAGAATTCTTTTCTGCTCCTTTTTAGGTACAAACCGGCTTATCATCTTTATCTTCACCGGGAATTTATTAAACCTGTCGGTAAAATTTTCATAATGCTGTTCGGCGAGAATGGTTGTAGGGGCTAGAAAAGCTACCTGCTTTCCTGAGACTACAGCCTTAAATGCAGCCCTCATGGCAACTTCTGTCTTGCCGTATCCAACATCACCACATATGAGTCTATCCATAGGCCGGGGACTTTCCATATCCATTTTTACGTCTTCTATACACTTTATCTGGTCGGGAGTTTCCTCGAATGGGAACGTCGCCTCAAACTCCAACTGCCAGTCAGTATCTTCCGGAAACGGAAATCCTTTGGTGTTTTTTCTTTTTGCATAGAGGGCTATCAACATTTCAGCAAGATCTTCTACAGATTTTCTAACTCTTTTCTTTCGATTTTCCCACGCTTTACCACCGATCTTGTCCAAACCGGGAGCGCGGCCATCCTTCCCTATATACCTCTGAACAAGATTCACCTGCTCGATAGGTATAAATATTGTTTCTTCTCCTGCATATTCAAGCTGTATGTAATCGCGTTCGGTTCCTGCAGCTTTAATTCTTTCAATTCCTTTAAATCGTCCGATCCCATAGTTAACATGAACAATAAAATCTCCCGGATTGAGCTCAACAAAAGTATCTATTGCCTGACTCTGTACTTTTTTAACCGAAGACGACATCCGTTTCCTTCTTCCGAATATCTCGTTCTCTGCTATTACAGAGAATTTCATATCAGGGAGGGAGAAGCCTTCAGAAATTCTCTCCGAAATTACCTCCACTGTGTAATCTTTGAGAAGATGGCGTATCCGTTCCGCCTGAGCTTCGGTTTCAGCAAAGATATACACGGAGTATCCAATGGAAAGCATTTTATCAAGTTCCTCTTTAAGGTAATTGAGATTACCAAAAAATGACCGAGGACCGTCAAAGGGGAACTTGATTCTTTTCTCGGAAGAATTCCTTAACGTTGGAAATATTATCTTTCTGAGCTCATGATTCTGAAGCTCTACAAAATCAAGGGACATCAAATCAGGATGGATACAGGTATCCCCGTTTCCCCGAGCTTTTATGTAAAGTTCCCTGTTCTCCTTTTTTACAACCTCAAATGCGTGGTTAAGTCTTTCATCACTCACCAAAACAGAAACAGTATCCCTGCCGATATAGTCAAGGATGGAATACATTCTATCAAAAGCTAAGGGGAAAAAAATCTCTTCATGCGGACAGGTCCCAAAATCGTAGAGAGAATCCCTGATTTTATCAAAATTCTTTGCAATGGTTTCTACCTTTTCTATTTTCTTGTTATCCCACAATATTTCTGTGCAGGGATATATAACTATTTGCTCCATGGAACTAAGTGAAACCTGCGTAACAGGATCAAAACGTCGTATGGCCTCCACTTCATCCCACTCAAATACTATTCTCACTGCAGTTGAATCTCCGGGCATGTATATATCCAGAACTTCACCCTTTAATGAATATTCTCCAGGCACCGTTACCCGGGGAACCCTCATATACCTCATAGATGAAAGATTCTCACTTATTTCTTCAGTATCAATTGGATTACCCTGGGCAATGGTAAGAAGTTTTGCCTTTATGAATTCAGGAGACGGAAGTGGAGTGACAAAAGCCTTTAATGTTGTTACGGTGATTCTGTTTTTTCCGGTTAAAAAGCCAGTGAGGACTTTCATCCTATCTCCGGAGTTCTTGAGCTGGTATGTATTTCCGGAATACGGGATAGTATCCCAGCTGGAGAAATAAACAGCTTCTTTGTTAACCGTCCTCAGGTCAGAAACCAATGCTAAAGCCTCCTTAACAGACGGGACTATGATGAGAAACCCTCTGCCTGTTATATCTGCAAGCCTTGAAACAAGATATCCGATAAAGAAGCCTTCCGGTCCTTCTACTTTAATAACTTCGCTTCCTGCGTTATACTGTCCAAGAAGCTTTTTAAATGAGTCGTTACTGGAAAGAATGGAATCAAGTTTTTTTATTAATAATGTTATCATGTTTTTAACCGAAAATAGTAGTAATAGGTTGGGAGTAAAGTTTTGAAAAAGATCATATCAATAGTATACCTTATAATTCTTACCGTTACATCAGTGTTTGCTCTACAGAGCAACCTGGACGGCTTGAAACTGTCCATAAATTACTATGACAAGCATGTTTATTATCCAGAAAGTGATATAAAAATCAAGATTACTGTCTCCAATGGATCCCCATCCTCCTTTACCTTCGATGCGGCAGAAATCTATTCCTACAATTTTCTGCTCACGGTTAAAACACTGAAAAATCAACCGCTGGATCCATCACAGAAGTATATTATACAACACAACTCCAATAAACCGGTATTCTACAGACAGATTACCCTCCTGCCTGGTGAAGATTATTCCTTTACAGCATCGCTATCTGATTATTCAACAATTAAAGAACCGGGAATATATATAGTTCAGGGGGTGTTCTATCCTGATTTTAAAATGAAGGATCCTGGCAGCACTCTCTACTCCAATATACTCACTCTTCCTGTCCGCCCAGGAGAATCCTCCCCAACCTTAAAGGAGAAAATAGATTCACAAACAGGCGAAATTCTTAAAAGAACAGCACTTCCGCCAGACCAGGTTGTTTCTTATGTCATAACTGCACGACAAAAAAATGACTGGAACAGGTTTTTTCTGTATCTTGACCTTGAAAGTCTTATGACCCAGGAACCCCGGCTTGAGGCAAAGTACAGGAACAGCAGTGAGGGTGAGCGGCTGGATCTTTTAGATAACTACAAAGAAAGTCTAAGAAATCAGGTTGTTGACAACGATATACTTCTGGTCCCTGATTCTTTTGAGATCCTCAACACAACCTACACCCCATTAAGAGGAAAGGTTCTTGTGAGAGAATTCTTTAACTACCGCACTTACAAAGAAATAAAAGAGTATACCTATTTTCTTCACAGGAAAGAGGGATTCTGGACCATCTACAACTATGAAATCAGGAATATAGGAACAGAATAAAGATGAAAGTACTCCTCATTATTGAAAAAGACTCTACGAGAGAAACAATTATCGAGCATCTTTCTCCACGGGGTTTTGACTTTATCCATTATATAAACCCGGTAAAGGCTATAGATAACATTCTGGAGATCAGCCCTGATATGGTTATTTTCAGTGCGGTAGATTATCCCAGGCATTGGAAGCCTTTTTTAAAGGTTCTCCGATTATTCCGGAACAGGGAAGAAGCAATTTTTATTCTTTTAAAAGGTGAAAATTTTCCGGTAGAAGAAAGCACAAAAGCAACCATCCTGGAGGTAAACGGTCTTATTCCGGATAATGTAGAAGATCCCCTTGTAATACAGCAGCTTGAAGACATCTTTACCAGATATAATGTACTTGATGATAACAGACTTGACAGGAGATACATTGCTCATGCTTCTGAGGATATTGAATTTGTTTTCAGCCATCCTGTTACGCTTAATATCATTTCAGGTAGTATTACTGATATTTCGTTAAACGGGCTTTGTTTCAAGCCTGAAATGCCCAGGTTTACCCAGGATATTATGGAAGGCATTGTTCTGGAAAACTGTACCTTACGGGTCAAAGACTCCTATTACGCTCTTACTTCCAGGGTAGTACGCAATAATGTACAAATCTCTTTTAAATTCCTGGATCCTCCTGAAAGCATGACATACAACCTTCTGGAATATTTCAATAGTATCCCCAAACTTGAACTTGATAAGATTTTACATCAAAGTTAAAATAACGTATACTTAACAACAAGGGAGGATATTATGAGCATAATGAAATATCTTTCAGCACAGCCACTGTACGATATTGTAAAGTATGATGGAAATGAAAATTTTATTGAAAAGGCAGTCAGTTTTAAGGGATCTCCCAGAAAACATCCATATGACTCGGAAAAAATAATACTTATTGCGAATCCCTTCAGCAGTGATACTTTTTTTTATGAGTTTCTTATAAAAGACATCATCCACTATGATGAGCTTCCTAAAATGGTTACAGAATCGGGAGAAACCCTCTCAATTGTAAGGCTTTGGGTTCTTAAAGGGACTATTGGAATGAAGTACACACCATTTGAAGTCGATGATCCAATCCGGTACCTCAATGACAGTGAAATTCTTCATCAGGTTTTAAAAAAGTCACCTGTAAACGGTTAACATGGACTTTTATACAGCAGGTGCAGATTTTATAATCTGCACTCTGTGCCCTAAAACATGTAGAATAAAAACTGATGATTTTGGTGACTGCGGTGTACGTGGAAATAGAAACAATAAACTGTACCTTCCCTATTCCGGGGTTCCATCAGCTCTTAACATTGATCCGATAGAGAAAAAGCCTCTTTATCATTTCCATCCCGGGTCAAAGATTTTCTCAATCGGTTTTTATGGATGCAATTTTCATTGTCCATTCTGCCAAAACCATTCTATTTCCCAACAACCGTTTCCTTCGGCTACAGCTTCTTATCTACCTCCTGAAGATCTCATAACCATGGTAAAAAATAGAAAACTTTCTCTACTTGCCTTTACCTATTCTGAACCTCTTGTTCATCTTGAGTATATACTGGAAGCATCAAAACGAGCACATTCAGCAGATATAAAAACAGTTCTCGTTACAAATGGTTACATCAACAAAGTCGCCGCTCAAGAACTACTCCCCCACATTGACGCTCTTAACATCGATCTGAAAACCTTTAATGATGATTTTTACAAATCGGAAATTGGGGGCAGCCTTGACCCTGTTCTTGAATTTATAGAGCTTTCCGCAGCTATTTCTCATATTGAGGTAACGACCCTGCTCATTCCCGGTAAGAATGACGGTACCGGTGAAATAGAAGAAATAGCTTCTTTTATAGCAACCATAAACAGGAATATCCCTCTCCACCTTTCTGCATACTACCCAACATACCGTTATACAATTGCTTCGACACCGGAATCGACAATTGTAGCGGCTCTTTCCGCAGCCCGGAAACATCTCAATTATGTTTATCCAGGAAATACTATGTCCCTGGATTCCAATACCTACTGTCCAAACTGTTCATCTCTTCTAGTAAGCCGCACAGGATACCGAACCAATATACCGGGAGTAGAATATGGAAGGTGTTCAAACTGCGGATTCAAGAGCGGAATTGTGGTTTAAATTTTTTGCTACTTTTTTCAACAAACAGATTGACATAAAAAGAGCTATTGTGTAAATTACAGAGGTCTTTTAGACATTCCCCTGTAGCTCAGCTGGTAGAGCGGGTGGCTGTTAACCACTAGGTCGGCAGTTCAAGTCTGTCCGGGGGAGCCTATATAAAGCTGTACAAAGTCTTTGGTTTTGTACAGCTTTTTTATTTGCTTACTTTATTAATTTTTCAGTTTCAGTACTATAGAAATTCATTTTTGCTGGGTCAGGATAGAACCATACCAAATCGTCTTCTTTGAGCGAAGAAAATCCGTTCATTTTAACTGTTATTGAACTATCGTTATATTTAAGATAAACCAGCGTTTCTGAACCAGCAGGCAGCACAGAGTATACCTTTGCCTCTAACCACCCTTCGGTTTTTCTTTGGTTTATCCGGACATCTTCAGGTCGAATGGTTGCAAATACAGAGTCGTTTTTATACTTAATTTGAGTGTTTGTATTAAAACGTCCCTTTAAAACTCTTACAGTCCCCTTTTCTATAGTTCCCTGCAAAATGTTTATTCTTGGGCTCCCTACAAATCTTGCAACGAACAAATCGTCAGGCTTTGTATATATTTCTTCAGGAGAACCTATCTGTTTTATCTCACCTTTATTCATAACAGCTATTCTGTCGGAAAGGGTAAGTGCTTCATTCTGATCATGGGTAACATACACCGTTGTAGCTTTCAGTTCGTGGTGAAGCCTTTTTAATTCAGTTCTCATATCAATTCTGAGCATTGCATCAAGATTTGAAAGCGGTTCATCCATCAGGAAAATTTCCGGTTCCATTGCCACCATACGCGCTACTGCTACCCGTTGCTGCTGTCCACCTGAAAGCTCTGAAGGATACCGCTCTCCCAATCCCTCCAGTTGAACCTTTACAAGAACTTCTTCTATCCTTTTCTCTATATCTTCTCTACCCAGTCCCTGCTGCTCTAAACCAAGAGCAATATTTTTTCTAACCGTCATATGTGGCCATAAAGCATAACTTTGAAAAATAAAACCGAGTTTCCGTTTCTCAGGAGGGATATACACGCCCTTCAGGCTCGAATAGAAGACAGTATTACCGACTACTATTTCACCTTTATCCGCATCTTCGAGTCCTGCAATCATTCGAAGGGTAGTAGTTTTACCACATCCTGAAGGTCCCAGCAGGGTAAGAAATTCTCCATCTTTAACTTCAAGAGATAAGGACCGTACAGCAGGTATACCGCTGTACGATTTAAAAATATTTGAAAGTTTTATTCCACTCACAAATGATCCTTTAATTACCTGCTTCCTGAACCCAGAAATCCTGTACTTTCAATCCTTCATACCACATAAAATCAGGGTCAACAGTCCAACTCTTTAGATCGTACCATAACTCGCCGCCTTTGGCTAAAGGTACCGTTGTTCTTGGACTTTTTGAGCCGGGTTCATAATACGGGGCCAGCCCCTGAAGCAGCTCAACACTCTTTCCTTCAGTGTATGGGGGATTTATAACAGTATCTTTCGTTATATTTATATCTCCAAGTTCATAAGCAGTGAATAGTTTTGCAGCATTTGGATGCTTTGCCTGCCTTGCAATACCAGTGTAAACAGGAGTAATAATATTTTCAACTGGATCCAGAGGTTTGATTATACCGTTTACGTAGCCCTTTGAATCATTATACCGTATGTATGTATAGCCGGTAATTGCAATCGGAGGATTCGTCTGCCCTTTTTCCCCTGAAGCCTTCGCTACCTTACTCCCGGAACTCAAGATAATCATATCGTTGTGAAGCAGCCTGTATATAAATTCATACCCTGCATCCGGAACGCCCTCGTGCAGTTCAATAGCCTTGCCCTTGTAGTCTTTGTAGGCTTTTGCGAAAGCATCTGCATGTTGAACCATTGTCCAGAGTCCCATCTTGTTACTCAGAGATTTCATAGGATCCTTTACAACTACTTTACCACGCCATTTTTCTTCAGTCAGCTCCCACACATTCGAAATGGGTGGACCGTTTTTATATGCCTCTGTATTGTACAGGAAAACGTAACCTTCAACAATTCTCGCTAAAAGCGGTTCCCTCAGCTCCTTGGGAATCTGATCTTTGTATATATCCGGTACAAAGTTAACCAATCTGTATTTACCAAGAAGTTCGTGAATGACCTGTCCTGATCCGCCGGTGGTTATAACATCAGCATTAAACAGATTAGCATCTTGTTCCTGTATTGTTTTTTCTACTGTACCGACCGAACCGAGGTCAAAATAGGTCACCTTAATTCCCGGATATTTCTTTTCGAATGAGGCGGCAACCTTGGCTATCCGTGAAGAAGAGGAGTATACTACAACTTCTCCTTCTTCCATAGCAAGTTTCTTGATCTCGTCCCAATCCTGTTTTCCCTTGTCATAGGGCCCTAGTTTCGCAGTTTTCATCCATTCGACCATCTCCGGGGGATAATCCTTAGAAGTGTCCTTCTGCCCTGAGGCAAAAAGATTAACTCCCACTGAAAGCATTACCAATACCAACATTAATGTTAAAATCCTACTTTTCATAAACACTCCTTTTAAATTGCTATGATTCTTTAATTCCTATTACACTTTTTGATCCTAAAAACCTCCTCATGATAAAATTTGCGGAAACTATTATCAGCATAAGTATGAGTGTAACACCGTTTGCATGCTGTACCATATCCTGGTCTTCGTAACCAAAAATAATTGTAGTCAATACCCGTGTACTTGGTGTTATCAATAGAATAATAAGAGAAAGCTCTCTCATGGAAGTAATAAAAGTCAGAAGCATCCCTGAGAAAAAACCGCTCCTTGAAAGAGGAAATATTATCTTCCAGAACCTTTTAAACCAGGGCATTCCCTCTATTTGAGCTGATTCTTCCAGAGACTTATCTATTTGCAGCATTGCACTCATTCCGGTCCTTGAAGAAAACGGCATGTTTTTTACTACCACAATAAGCAGTAAAAGCCAGAAAGTACCATAAAGTGCTGGAAAAGGACCAACTGGCCGTGCGAACATTCCAAGATATATTGCACCCATAGCAATACTGGGAAAAACGTAAGGAGCAAACGAAAGCGCCTCCAAAGACCGGGATATTCTTGTTCCCCTGCTCCGAACAATGGCATATCCCACAAAAAGGCCTAGAAAAGCGTTCAAGAGTGCAGCGGATATTCCAAGTTTAATGCTGTTTGCAACCCCTCCCCATATACCTGGATTTCTGAATATCCCTTCTTCCCCGCTGGAAATTTTAAAATTGCTTTCACCAACCCAAAAATGGGTTGTTAAATTGGACAACGAATAGTCGTCTGGAAGCAGCATTAAGGTATTCCAGGCGAGAAGGATTACCGGAATTATTATTATAATAATTAAAAACATAAAAACCGCAACGGTTATCGGAATTCTCCAGATTCCCAAATTATTAGGTTTGCTTCTAAAACCTTTACCGCCCATGGTAACATAGCTTTTTCTTTTTCCTATAATCTTTGAATTAAAATATATTGCTATTGCTGCCATGAAAACAAGCACAAGAGCGAGAACAAAACTATCCCCCGTATTCCTTGCATTGATCGAAGCGTATATCTGAGTGGGAATTGTAAATATTCTAACCGGGAGGCCGAGAAGTGCGGGTGTGCCGAATGTCCCCATGCTTCGGGAAAAAGTCAGAACAAAAGAAGATCCCAAAGCCGGAAGCACTAGCGGGAATGTTATTTTCTTTAATACCTTGAGTTTATCAAGTCCGCTTAGGGCTCCAGCCTCTTCCAATTCAGAATTTACCGTTTCCAGTGCACCTGAAACCAAAAGGAACGAGTAAGCATAATAGTGAAATCCCAGACAGATAATAATCGGGAAAATACCGTAGGACAGCCAATCCGGAGGGACAATACCAAAAAGATCAGTTATCATTCCCGGTGCTCCGCCAGTCCGGTTATTCTTGAAAACCAGAAGCCAGGCAAGTGCAAGAACCCAGGAAGGCATCATGTAGGGAATGACAATAACGGTATTGAGAAATTTTTTAAAGGGGATGTTTGTCCGTACTATAATCCATGCAAGAATAGTACCCATGAACATTGATAGAGTTGTAACACCGATACCGATAATTATTGTATTTTTCAAAGGTTTATAAAATAATGACCTGGATAATCTGCCTACAAAAACCCGTGTGTAATGATAAAAAGTAAAGGCACCTTCCCTGGCCCCCCGAACTATTCTTTCGTCGTTAGCCTGAAATGATAATGATGTTATTAATATTTTTATCAGCGGTACAAGAACCAGAAAAGTAAAAATTACAATAAATACTACGGCAAGTATGTAATAGTTTTTATAACGAAGCTTTGCAAGTCCAAACTTTAACCTGTTGTGCCCCTGATCATTCATGGATTCTAGAATAAGTCACTTTTACTTATAAGTCAAATTTTTATAGAGAGACAAGGCCAATACTTCTGTTCAGCCGAACAGGGTAATCATCAGCTATTTAGGGGGAAATTCCCTCTTCGTCCCCATAGATCAGGAATGAATCTGTCATGGAAAGATACTGTGCTTTAATCCAGGCTGGTGATCTGACGACACCGGATATCCTCATTTCGTCGATTTTACCTTTAAAGCTGTCACCACCGGTTGTATCGCTGCCGATAGTCAGATCGAACCCGGCATCTGTTAACCTTGGTGGAGATCCGTTAGAAAAACTATCGGGGGGAGGTAAAACCGTCCCGTCCGCATAAATATTTATATCAGTATGATTTTCATTACCACCCCAGGTGATTGTGAAAAAGGTCCAATTATTCTCAGCCCAGACATCATTATAACGACTCCGTATTTTGGAAGAATCGTATTCTACACTGAACCGTATGTTATTATTAGTAGACGGTTTACGCAATTGACAAAGAACTCCCCCCTTCTCCAGTATTTTACTGTAATCTGCAGCACCCTGGTCCCGCATCCAGAATGACAGAGTTAACGGGCCCATGTTGTCCAGGGGAGCAGCAGGTGTTACCGTAATTCCTTCACCGGTTCCGTTAAAAAACTGAGCTCCTGCTATCCTGCCTGTATCCGGTGAAGGTTGCCCCTGAGTACCATATCCGGCGATACCGTCAAGTCCCAGAGTACCGCTGTCTTTTATAATAGCAGAAGAGTCATTCATATGCCAAACAGTCAGGTATTCGTTGTTCCAGACATCGGAGGAAGTAACGGTTTTACTATCACTTGCTGTACTGTAGTATATCCAGAAATACCCCGAATTCGAACCTGCAGGTACCGAAGGAATCTTTACCCAGAAAAATGAATCCCCTCCCGGATTCCATGATTCCATTTCATATGAAAGTTCTTTTGATAGATCGCCGGCAATAAACTTTATACCTGACCCGTCTGAGGATATGTTTGCATAACCAATCCTTTCTGGTTTCATAACAACCAAAACTGGGAAATCAGTGAATGACTCATTCTGGCCGGTATTATTTACGGTAACCTTTATTCTGTGGTCATAGTTACTCAGCATTTGCGCGATAACTGCCTGCCCCCGCAGCAAATCCCATGCTCCCTGCTGTGTACACGCAAAATAGAGAACAGTTATAAGGAGTAGAATAATAACTTTCTTCATAAAATTTTACTTTCCTGCCGATAGTAGTATAGAACTTATGATGAAAAAAAACCATATAATTATTTTTCTCATTTTTTTTTATGCTGGGCAGGGTTTTTCACTCACAACAACCCAATCAGCCGGAGTCCAAATTGCCATTTACGGCTCCGAACCTTTTTCTGAGAACCTTTATTCACTCCCTTCGGGGATGGGAATATACTATACCTTAACAAGCGGTAAAACACCTTCTATTTTTCTTGGCACTGATATTTTATGGTACGGATTTACCCCGCTAAACAATTTCTATGGGGATTCCTTCATGCTGATACAATCGATAGCTGCGGGATATAGGTTCAGATTTACACTTCGACCTCCGACAGCTCTCGTATTTTCCCCCTATCTAACCTGTGGCTATTATACAAGAAGAATAACAACCCAGGATGCAGCTATGTGGTTTACCCGTCCCGTTTTAACATTGGGGGTTGAAACAGCTGTTGAAGCAGGAAAGAGAGCATCTTCCTCCATAGGGTTGTTTGTTACGTTTATTATGGATAACACACCAGTTGTCATGCCTGGACTGCTCATCAGGACCGGATACCGGTGGGGAGGAGGATTGTGAGGCTGTCAATCTCCCTGATCTTACTTCTATTAGTTAGTGCTTCCATGGAGTTATCTGCAGAAACAGCTCTTTTTATTACCAGTACTCCAATGGGAGCTAACGTAGTGGTAGACGGATCAACGCTCTCCAGGAGAACACCGGTACTCATCAGGAATCTTTCTACAGGGGTACATACTATTGAATTGCTCAAACTCGGCTATGTAAACGTTAAGAAGAAAAATTTTATTAGGAAAGATGAAGTTTTAACTTTTAATCAGATTCTAGAGTATCAGTATATTCCTTTTGTTATACCTACCCATAAATATATTAAAATTAATGCCCAACCAAATTCCAGGGGGAACTTTCTGTTGAAAGACGGAACCTACCAGTTTAAAATGCAGCAGGAAAACCTTGATATTACCCCGGTTTATCCAGGGCAACGGTTCATAGACGGACTGAACATCGCCATTCCCTTACTTGTAATATTATCCGGGGCATTAACAGTAAATGAAATATACAATCCTCACAACACAAGTAGATCTTTGTCCGGGTTTACCCTTTTTTCCTTCGGGGTAAGTACTGCTCTTATTGTAGCTGATGGGGGACTCTGCTTTGCAAGAGACAAGTATTATAAAGATTTTTCCATACCTGAGAGTGAGGTAGAAACAGATTATCCGGAAACGATTTATAAAACCGCAGAACAGATGTTTTCAGCAGGAGAATTGGATAAATCATTACATTACCTTGATAGGATTCTTAAGGAGTTTACCCAGTCGGATATATACCCATATGCCCTTTTTAAAGCTGCGAAAATTAATATTGTGAAAGATAATTCCTCTTTGGCACAGAAGATGCTTTTAAAATTAGTTTCTGACTATCCATTACCTGAACTCTATAACACCGCAGTTAAAAGTCTTTCTGATATTTACCTACGAAATGGTGAATATAAAGAAAGTCTGGATCAGCTATCTTTAATCGTTTTCATAGATCATGGCTTTACGCGGGAAGATATCGACTTTCAGCGTTATAAGATACTCAAAAAATGGGCAGAATCTGATAAAGGGAAAATTGCTGCTTTAAAATCCCACGTTGAGTCTATGGTACAAAATTATCCCGATTCCCCACGATATAACTTATACATCCGTATTCTGTCTACTCTCTAATACTTTCAAAAACTCTTCGTATCTCACTAATATTATTCAGAAATAATTCAATAATATAAGGATCAAAGTGTTCTCCTTTTTTATCAAAGAGGTAATCCAGTGCTCTTTCAAAGGACCAGGGACTTTTATAGGGCCGTTTTGAGGTTAGCGCATCGAACACATCCGCAATGCTCACAATTCTTCCGAGTATAGGAATTTCTTCCCCCCTTAAGGAATCAGGATACCCTGTTCCATCATACTTTTCATGATGTGATCGAGAGATAACCGCTCCGGCTTTTAAGTATTTGCTGCTTGAGTTTGTAAGTATCCTGTGTCCAATTGTTGTATGAGTTTTAATTATCTCGAACTCCTGCGAGGTTAGCTTGTCCTGTTTGAGTAAGATAACATCAGGAATCCCAAGTTTTCCAATATCATGAAGAGGAGCAGCATAGTAGATTAATTCCTGCATCTCGTTGCTGTGTCCCAGAGCTTTTGAAAGCAACAGGGAGTAACTGCTGACTCTTGAGATATGAGCTCCTGTTTCCGGATCTTTATATTCCGAAGCATGCGCCAGCACTGTCAGTGTTTCATACTCTCTTAAAAATACATTTTTACTTGCAATAGCTTTATCCAAGGCATATTTCTTGAGTTTTTTATAGGCAAGATCGAGATTTGATGTCATTTCATTAAACTCATATGCAAGTTCTCCAATTTCATCAGGATATTCTATTTTAACTTTGCGGGAGAAATTTTTATGTACTGATATATCATGTATAGCATTTCTGATCCGATCTATTGGACCGAGCATAATACCCAGGACAACCAAAACAGCAACAATGATAATGGCAAGCGAAACGGTAAAAAGCAGAACCTGGATATAGGTCATCTTTACTATATCTTTCAAAAAGGATTTCTTTTCCTCAACCAAAAACATATCCCAGCCAAATTCCTGGATATTTGCTGTAATACCAATGTACTTTTTACCGGATATTGTAAAATCGTGTAAAATGTTCTTTTGATGCAAACTGCCTTTATTTAATTTTACACCTTCTTTCTCATTATAGTTAATCTCTCCTGTCGTAAAGACTAAATGCCCATTTTTATCAACTGCAAAAATATATTCAGTACTTTTTCTTATTGTCCCCTCAGCAAAGGATTCTATTGATTTATGGACAATATCAATATAGAGAGGGTCATCTTTGAATCCACTTGTTCTCAAATTGGTCCATTGGCTCTTTGAGTAGTTCAAAAGCTGTTGCATCTTATAATTCATGAACTCACCGGAAACAGTGAAAAGACTTTGTCGTGATGACAGTAGTGAAATATAAGCGCTTATGGTAAAACTACAGGCTAAAAGAGGAATTAAAAACAGTAAGATCTTCTTTTTCAAGCCGAAACGGATACTTTTTCTCATCCATACTCCATAGTAACAATGTAGCTTAATTTTTTCATTTTGCAAGAATTTTATTATATAACTTTAATCTTTTATAGTATACTTAGGTATGAATTCAAAAAATGAGCCTTCTAATCTGCTTCAGGAAGCTGTAATTCTCTCTGAACAGGAGAGGCAGCAAATACTTTCGGAAATAGAAAGAGACTTTTTGGATAGCAGCGAAGATGATTTTGATATTAACCGTTTAGCTGCAAAATCATCTGGCGTTGTTCTTCCTTTATTCATTGCAATGTTTGTTATAGCAGCAACTGCATTATTAATGCTGACGTCAACAATTATGATAACACGTGAGAATAAAATAAATCTTGAGTATAAGTTTACTAACATTTCCGGTTCAGAATGGAAGATTTTACAGTTATATATGAAGGAAACAACCAGGAGAATTGAACGTAAAAACAACCAGATTAATATTTACAAGAAAGAAATTGAAAATTATGATCATAAACTTAAAACATTGAAAGAACTGCTCAAAATAAAACAGAATACGGAAAACAGGCTGGCGCAAGAACGGGCGAGACTGGTATCGGAGGGACTAACCGAAGGTGAAATAACAGTAAAGATAAATGCTTTAAAAAAAGATTTTGTTTCTGATATTGCTCCTGACATGAGTGAATTTTACAGTCTCAGTATTGCGGAAATAAATAAGCAGATTGACGAACTCCTCAATGCTAAATCAAAAAGTGAGGAAAACCTTAAAACCAGCGTCGCTGAACAGGAGCAGCTCGTCATAAAAACAAATGGAATTCAGGAACAAATAAAAGTACAGGAAACAGCTGCACCTGAACTCCTGGCATCTATGAACAGACTGAAACAAATTGTTGATCACTATAAGAATGAAGAAAAGGTACAAAGTAAAATTACAGATCTCTACGGTCAGATATTCAGAGCGATGGATACTAAAGACTCCATACAGGCCCTCCAAAAAATTGATGACCTACAGCAAATACTCAAAGATATTAAGGACCAAAAAGTCACTCTACGGACTGATCAGATTCCCGTTAACGAAAAAATTGTACGTACTCTAAAAACCTATATAAATAAAGCAGAGGAAGAGGATGCTGTAAAAACAGCCGCTGATATCTCTGCAGAGAGGGATCACATACACCGGTCACAAGAAGGAATGAGTACGGATGGTCTTCTTTTATTCGGGGTTGTCTCTTTTTCACAATTTAATACTGTATTCATTGATTCACTTTCCGGTATGAGTATATCAAAAGGAAGTACATTCTATATCTTTAAAAGAGGTCATACAGATATTGCCTTGGGTAGAGGTACTATCTCAGGAGTTTCATCTGCTGAAATTGTTGGAGAGTTAAAAACTTCCTTCAACACGGAATATACAATTGAAGCGGACGATCTGGTATATATCACCCCATGAGTATGTAATACTATCTAATTCAGAACCAGCATTCCGTCCAATGCGGTCCATCCTTGTTTTGTGTAAACAAGAGGATTGATATCAAGCTGACTGAAATGGGGGCCGAGCTTCTTTATAAGATCACCGATCGAAACAATAATTTCAGCTAGTTCTTCCATATCCATTTGCGAGCCCCGGTACCCCTGGAGTACAGCGGATACAGTCAGTTCCCTGAGCATCCGTAATGCCTCCTCTTTTTCAAGGGGTACAAGTCTAAAGGTAACGTCCTTGTAGAGTTCAGTTAAAATTCCCCCGGCACCGATCATTATAGCCTGACCAAAGGTGGGGTCCACAAGACCTCCAAGAATAAACTCTATACCGGAATAGGAACTCATCTCTTCAACCAGTATGCGGCTTTGCGGGAATTTGGCTTGCATACTTAGAACCGCTTCACTATACGTTTCTTCAAAAACATTGAGTACTACCCCGCCTACTTCTGTCTTGTGAAGAATAGTAGAATCACAAACCTTTACGACAACAGGGAAGGTAAGCTGAGAAGGAGAAATTTCCTCTTTAGGATTAATGACAAATCCTTTAGGAACTTGAATTCCAATTGATTTGAGAAGGTTCTTGACCTCCCATTCGTCCGGCTTCCCTTCATGTTTAATATTTTTTAGCCAGGATTCAATCATTACCATTTCCTCCGAGGTTTCTCACAATTCTTGATCGCTCCTCAAGGAAGCGGACAGCCCGTACAGTGCGGTAAATCGATGAAAAACCGACAACACCGCGGTCATAGAATTTTTTCAGCAATCCGTCGGTGTATGGACCGAACTCAGTGAATACAATGATAGGTTTCCTGCTGTTTTTCACCCTCTGTGCTACAAGATCTATTAGGTCTTCGGAGAATCCGGGGGGAGAAAAGAAAACAAAACAGATAACTATATCAACACCGCTATCGGAAAGAACTGTATCTAACGTATCTACATACATTTGGTCTGTAGCACTGGCGGTAATATCAATAGGATTATGGGAAGAAGCAAAAGAAAGATTAATCTCACTAATCTTTTCTCTGGTTTTATTATTTAATTCTGCCATTTTCAGTTCAGCCCGGGGATACTTCTGTTCGATATAATCTGTACACATTACCCCATATCCGCCTGCTGCTGTTATTACGGCAACTCTGTTACCTTTTGGCAGCGGCAGCATGGAAAGAGTTTTCGATGCATCGCATATTTCTTCTTCATCAAAAGCTCTTTGTATTCCGTACTGATGAAACGCTCCGTTTACAACCCTGTCAGATCCAGCAAGTTTTCCTGTATGGGAACTAACAGCATGCTGTCCTGCAGCCGATCTTCCTGCTTTAAGCACGATTATCGCTTTTTCTTTTGCAATCTTCTTTGCTTTTTCAAGAAAAACTTTGCCATCATCAATCGATTCAGCATAAATTGCAATACAGTTTACCTGTTTATCCTCATAAAAGTATTCAAGGAAATCGGTTTCATTGAGAAGAATCTTATTACCAAGTCCTACAAACGCTCTCATCCCGTAACCGGTATTACTTGCAACGCCAAGCGCCTCTGTACCGACCGAACCGCTTTGGGTTATAAAAGCGATGCTGCCGCCTCCTGCAAGCGCCTTATCTCCGTGTTCAACAAATATCGTATCAAGACCGGTTTCAGGTAAAAAAATCCCAAGAGTATTCGGGCCGAGAATCTCTAACCCATACTCATCATGAATAGCCTTTAGCTCTTCTTCTAGTTTTTTCCCCTCTTCTCCTATCTCTCCAAAACCGCTGGCAATAATTATTGCAGCCTTTACTCCATGAGCTGCACATGCTTTTATTACGCTTACCGTTTTATCGGCACTTATCGTTGTAATTGCTAAATCTATCTTTTCAGGTAGTGCTGCCACATCCGGGTAGGCCGGAACTCCCATTATCTCGGCTTCTTTCGGATGTACCGGGAAAAGCCTCGCCCCGGAATGCTTGAGCCGGGAAAAAATTATGTGTCCTATTTTATCTTTTTTATTTGTAGCGCCGATTACTGCGATTGATTTTGGATAAAATAACGGTTCGAGCTGTCTGGTTTTACTCACCCCTCCCTCCCCTAGTTTCTTCCGAGTTCAAGGGCTTTTAAATTCATGTCCACTATTTTTTGCCCCTTCCTGGTGAATAGCTCGATAACTGCTTCTTTTATTTTATCATAGGAAACAGGTATCTTGTTAGATAAAGCCCCGACCAAAACCATATTCACAGCCCGCAGAGAACCCGCCTCTTTTGCAAGATCGTTTGCCTGTATAATCATACTGGAATCAAGGGCTGATATTTTTCCATGAATATATTAGAGATCCGGATAAT
>JANTFL010000007.1 GCA_024763455.1 Sediminispirochaeta sp.
AACAAAAGGTCCTTATTATCGATAAGGGGATGGGAGGCGGCCAGGTAATTCTTACCCATGCTGTTGCAAATTATCCCGGAGTACCGGAAACCTTCGGTTACAAGCTTGCTTCGGAAATGAAAAAGCAGGCTGCAGATTTCGGATGTGAGATCCTTTCCAACAAAGAAATAACGGCAATGGATTTAAAGGGGAAGGTAAAAACGGTTACTGCAGATGGTGAGAGCTATGAAGCTGCTTCAGTTATACTTGCGGTAGGGGGAAAGCCAAGAACGCTTGGGTTGGAGTCTGAGAAAAAGTTTCAGGGAACCGGTATTTCCTACTGTGCAACCTGTGATGGAGACTTTTTTACCGGAGAAGATATCGTTGTTGTCGGAGGCGGAAACTCTGCTTTGGAGGAAGCGGTTTCGCTTACTCAGTATGCGAAATCGGTTGCGATTGTTCATCAGTTTGATCATTTTCAAGGATATGCTCATGCCATAAAAGCGGCGGAGGATAATCCAAAGATTTCTTTTATTATGGAATCAGTAATAGAAGAATTTCTAGGGGATGAAAATTTGACCGGGGTTCGGATCAAAAACAAGAAAACCGGCGAGGTATCCACTATTGAAGCAACAGGAACGTTTATCTTTATAGGGTACGTTCCGTCAACAGAACCCTTTGAAGGCTTGATTGATCTGAATAACAGGAAAGAGATCATTACCGATGAAGATATGGCAACTAACATCCCCGGTATCTTTGCTGCAGGGGATGTGCGGGCAAAAAAATTCCGGCAGATAACAACTGCTGTAAGCGATGGTACCATAGCTGCATTAAGCGCAATGGATTACATGCATGGCCCGGATCCTGACAAGATATAAAAGTATCGCTCTTTTCACCGCAGTAGCTGCGGCTATTGCGGTCCTTTCCCTCATCCCGAAACTTCCCCAGCCTGCAATTGAGTTTCACTGGATAGATAAAGTTGAGCATCTAGCTGCCTATGCGGTGTTCGGTGCAAGTCTGTTCAATGCACTGCCAAGGGGTAAGCTTAAGGGCAGGTTTTTTACTGTTCTAGCCGTTGCTCTGGTTTATGGAGGGACGGTTGAATTCCTTCAGCAGTATACCGGCAGAACTCCTGAACTCTTTGATCTGCTTGCAGATTTTCTCGGTGCTGCAGCAGGTGCGTTCATTTATGTCATGCTGTCCAAACCTGGAAAAGCTTAACATTATTATTCTTCAATATTCTTTTTCGTTTCAAGGAACTGTTTTATCACAAGTGCCATATTTTTAAAATCATCGGGAATTTCCATAGAAAGCATAGTTTCTACAAGTTCTACTGCTTTTTGGTAGTTACCGAAGTAGAAATGTGCTGAAGCAAGGGCATACATGGTGCGGTAATCAAGGGGATTAAGCTTGAAGGAGCGCTTCATTGCTTTATAGCTCTTTTCAAACGCTCCCAGCTGATTGTATACAACCCCCAGGTTTCTCTCCACCGAAGAACTTCCGGGATTTAATAGCTTGGCCCTTTCAAGATAGTTCTGCGCCTCTTTTAGTTCCCCGGTTTTAAAGCAGGCACAACCGAATGCCTCCAGTGCCCGGGGGTTGTCTTTTACAAAGGAACAGTAATAGGTAAGAGCTTTGATGGCTTTATCCGGTTTTTCAAGTTCAACCCAGCATAGCCCCAATCTCCAGAGAGCTTCGAGATAGTCAGGAGTATCAATGAGTATGCCATTCAACAGGGGAACTGCCTTATCATACTCCTCTTCAGCTATGAGGTTATCAATCTGCTCTATTGTGCGTGTGTAATCATCCACACCTATTAATATACTTCTAAAACACTCTTTTGTCTGTACTAAACTACGTATTAAAAAGTTTTTTGACTGCCTCTACTGTTGGTTCAATTGATGACGGTATGGTTACCGTTGTTTCCACTGCTGCAAGATCCTTGAACCCGGTACCGGTTAACAGGACAATAATCGAATCATCTTTGCTGATTTTCTTTTCCTCTGCATCCTTCCTAAAGGCGCCCCACGCAGCAGCAGCCGCCGGTTCTATGAACACGCCTGCTGATTTTGCCAGTTCCAGCTGAGCGGAAAGAATAGCTTCATCGCTTATTTCTGTTGCCCATCCTTCACTTTCGTTGATATACCTCACAGCCATACGTCCGTTCGCCGGCGAAGCAACTGATATGGAATCAGCTCTGGTGGAAGCAGAAGCTATGGTTGTGAGTTCTCCGGTCCTCCACGCTTTGCTTATGGCATTGCTCTTTTTAGACTGTGCACAGATTATTTTTGGAATCTTTTCTATAAGTCCTGCTTCTTTTAGATCGAAAAACCCCTTGTATACACCGGAATAAATTACTCCGTCCCCCACAGGGACGTAGACAACATCGGGAGCTTTCCGGCCTAACTGATTGTACAGTTCAATGGAGACACTCTTTTTCCCCTCAATGGTCATGGGATTAAACGCGGTGTTTCTGTTAATTCCGCCGAACAGTTTTGTATATTCTATGGAAAGAGCAAAGGCGTCATCGTATGTTCCCTTTACCGGTATTACCTTAGCTCCGTACAATACCGATTGAAGCAGCTTTGCTTTTGGGGCTGTTTCCGGGACAAACAGGATGATATCAAGCCCGTAAGCAGCACCTGCACATGCCATGGCAGAACCGGCATTCCCTGTAGAGGCAAGGGCAATTGTGTTTTCACCGAAATGGACAGCCTGCGCTGCAACAAGCTGGGAAGCCCTGTCTTTGAAAGACCCGGAAGGATTTGCGCCATCGTTCTTTAAAAGAAGCCCGGTGTACCCCGTTTCACTAATTAACCGTTTTGGTTTTATAAGGGGGGTATTGCCGACGGGGTAGGAAGCAATATCCGGAACCGGATAGGGGAAAAAATCTGAAGGGGTAACATCCTTTCCGTTGATGGAAGAGGTTTTCAAAGAGGCCAGGTAATCACTGTCCAGTACGGTAATAAGGTTTCCCTTCTGCATCTCATCTTTACTGTCTTCCGGGGTACCGGAGCACACGGGACATCTGTACATTATATCGCTGCTACCATACTCTTTCCCGCAGTCATTGCACACATACTTGAATTTCATAACACAAACTCCTTAACAATCGTGATAAAAGAAATCCACCTGCCGATAGACAGGTGGACATACGGAACCTTCTTTTCTATACAGAATCCCTAGAGAAGACCAACCTCTGCATTGAACTCTTCAATAAGAGCATCTATTTTGTCGGTAAGTTCCTGAATATTTGTCCAGTATTTCTTGTCATACCACTGGGCGTTAATCTCGTCAAATGTCTTCCCCTGCTGTTCAACCCAGGTGTAGTACTTGAGGTGGTGAACACGCTTTTTATCCTGGTAGGTAAGTTCCAGGGTATTGTCGGTGGTCTGTCCCATAAGGCTCTTTGCGTATGTAGCTGCTGCATTTTCAGAAGTAAAAGGTCCTTCGGAATTGTTCATCTCATCGAGCCTGGATGTATACATCGCTTCAGAATCGGTAAGTACGGTAACCACGACATCGTCTTCGTCAAGTTCGTAGTACTTTGCTACCTTGATTGCAGAAAGAACATTGGCTATACCGGAAATACCAAGAAGAGGAAGTTTTGAAATAATATCCTTTGAAATACCTTTCTTTGCGAGGTAAGCCTGCCCCTCTTTGTCGTTGAAAAGGCGGAGTGTTTCCATACAGTCGTCATCATCAATGGCTACAACCATATCGGTATTCCGTACATTATGAATCCAGGGCACGTGCTTATCGCCGATTCCCTCAATTCTATGCCCGCCGTATCCGTTGTTAAGAAGGGTAGGACACTGGAGAGCTTCTCCGGCCACAACCTTAACGTTTGGATACACCTTTTTAAGGTAGTCTCCCGCTCCGATTGTTCCGGCAGAACCTGTGGTGGAAGTAAATCCCTTTACCTGATCCTTACCGATCCCCTCTTTATTAAGCATGTCTTCAAAAGCTTTTCCTGTTACGTTGTAATGCCACAGATAGTTTCCAAACTGGTCAAACTGGTTAAAAATAACAATCTCGTCTCCGCGTTCAGCGTCGAGTTCGTTACACTTATCAAAGATCTCCTTTACATTGGACTCACATCCCGGTGTTGCGATTACTTCCCCGGCAATCTTTTTAAGCCAGTTAAATCTCTCAGAGCTCATCTCTTCGGGAAGGATCGCTATAGACTCGCAGCCGAGAAGGACAGAATTGTATGCACCGCCGCGGCAGTAATTACCGGTAGAGGGCCATACAGCCTTCTGTCTGGTGGAATCGAAGTTTCCGGTTACCAGTGCAGGGGCAAGACATCCGTATGTTGCTCCTACCTTGTGTGCTCCTGTGGGGAAATACTTCCCGACAAGGGCAAAAACCCGTGCCTTGATTCCGGTCAGCTCTTTCGGGATCTCCATATAGTTAACTTCGCCGAAAAGACCGCCTTTTTCCTTTGGTTCGTTTCTCCAGGTAATGCGAAACAGGTTTGCAGGGTCCACATCCCAAAGTCCGGTATTTTTTAATTTTGCCTTAACCTTTTCCGGTATTAAATCGGGGTTCATCATCTGTTTTGTTGTCGGAAGGATAATTCCTTTCTGCCGGCAGCGTTCTATGTTTTTCTTTCTCGTTTCTTTGTTTACTGTTAAATCAATCATAACTCTTCCTCTCTACTCAATCAAAATTTTCAATTTCATGCTGATTTCCTGGTGTTTGATAGAAAACATACAACAAATTACGTACAAACGCAATATAAAAATGTAAAAAAACCTAAAAAAATAAAAATATAGTCAAAAATTGCACAAAACCGCAAAAAAATATAAAATGGATATTGCAAAAATTTCTGTTTGGTATATTATAATAAGGTATAATTCAAACAAGGGGTTTATATGAGTGATTTGATGAGACCGGTACCTTTCCGGGAATTGATTGAAAGAATCTTCAGCGAATACAAACAGAGCCAAACTATCTTTGGTATACACAGAACTCAGTTTTTTAAAAAAACAGGAGATAAATCTCTAACGGTTTTTGGAGAAAAAAGCAGTACTCCTCTGGGGCCTGCGGCAGGACCTCATACCCAGTTGACTCAGAATATCATTACTTCATGGCTTACCGGAGGTCGTTTTTTTGAACTCAAGACTGTTCAGATTCTAGATACTCTTGAGGTTGAAAAACCCTGTATCGATGCAGAGGATGAATGTTTTAATACAGAATGGTCTACTGAGTTTACTCTTGTAAAGGCGTATGAAGAATATGCCAAGGCATGGGTCATTCTTCATCTTTTTGAAAGACTCTTTAACCTGGATCAGGCCTCAAGCCGCTCGTTTATTTTTAATATGAGTGTCGGGTACGATCTTGAGGGGATAAAGAACGAACGGGTCGATAGATATATAAACGACATGATCGATTCAGGTTCAAACGAATCATTCTTAGGTTATATCAAGGAACTTGAAGATATTATTTCCCGGGAAGATATTTTTGAAGGAACCGGACTGGAGAACAGGATCGGTGAGCTGCAGGATGTACCCTCGAAAATTCCCCATTCCATGTGTAATCAGATTACCCTTTCGACAATGCACGGGTGCCCGCCAAAAGAGATTGAGGATATCTGCCACTACATGCTTACCGAAAAAAAGCTGCATACATTTGTAAAACTTAATCCAACACTTCTAGGATTTGACCGGGTCCGGTCAATTCTTGATACCCTGGGATTCGATTATGTCGGCCTTTCGGAAGAAGCTTTCTCCCATGACCTTCAGTATGCTGATGCAAAAGGGATGCTCCACCGGCTTTTTGATACCGCCGCTGCAGAGGGACTGCAGTTTGGGGTCAAACTGACCAACACCCTCGGTTCTGTCAACAACAAGGGGGTTCTTCCCGGGGATGAGATGTACATGTCCGGCAGGGCACTGTATCCACTATCCATAAACCTTGCTGCAGTAATCTCGAAGGAGTTTGACGGAAAGATTCCAATATCATACTCCGGAGGTGCCTCTCAGGTAAACGTAGAGGGTATCTTTGCCACAGGTATTCGTCCGATTACCCTTGCTACCGATCTACTTCAGCCCGGCGGCTTTCTGCGGCTGAAAGCTATGGCAGAGCTTCTCGAAGAATCCCCTGACTGGGAAATGGAGAGTATCGATGTAGAAAAACTTGAAAAACTTGCATCTGCCGCTCTTGAGATAGATTATACGAAAAAAGAATGGAGAGGATACGACAAGGCTTCGGTTAACGAAGATCTTCCGATCTTTGACTGCTATGTTGCTCCATGTGTTGTTTCATGTCCCATCCATCAGGATATTCCCGAGTATATAAAACTTGCCGGGGAGGGCCGGTATGCCGAAGCGGTAGAGCTAATCTATGATAAGAACGCACTTCCCTCTATAACAGGACATATCTGTTCTCATCAATGTCAGTACAGCTGTACCAGACTGGATTATGAAGGCACGGTACAAATACGGGAAATTAAGAAGATAGCAATCCTGAACGGATTTGAGGAGTACAAGAAAAAATGGACAGCACCGAAGCTGGATCAGGAAAAGAAAATCGCTGTAATCGGAGCCGGTCCTGCAGGACTCTCTTCTGCTTACTTCCTTTCCAGGGAAGGGTACAAGGTTACCGTTTTTGACAAACACGAATCCGCCGGGGGAGTGGTGGATCATGTTATCCCCCGGTTTAGAATTTCAAAGGAAGCTGTGCTTCATGATATAAAGTTTATTGAGGCCCACGGGGTAGAATTTGTATTCGGTGCAGATCCGAAGATCGATATTAAAAAGCTTAAAAATGACGGATTTGATTACATCGTTCTTGCGGTAGGAGCAGAAGGAATACGAGCCTTCCCCATAGACGGAGACAATAAAAGTATTGTTCCCTCATTCAGTTTTCTTCAGGATTTTCACAAGGATCCTTCAAAGATCAGCCTTGGAAAGAATGTAGTTGTTGTTGGAGCCGGGGATACTGCCATGGACGCTGCGAGGGCGGCAAAAAGGGTTTCCGGGGTTGAGAGCGTTACTGTTGTATACCGGAGAGCGGAAGAACAGATGCCTGCAAGTCCCGAGGAGTACGAAGAAGCACTGGAAGATGAGATTCCATTTATGTGGCTTAGGAATCCTGAAAAATTTGACAACGACGGAACCTTGACCTTAAGGGTTATGGAGCTGGGTGAAAAGGATGCGAGCGGCCGCCGCCGCCCGGTACCTACAGATAAAACAGAAACCCTCAAAGTTGATACCCTTATCCCCTCTATTGGAGAAACGGTAGATGCCGAACTCCTGAAAGCAGCGGGATTTACCCCTGACGAACGGGGAAAGTTTAAAACTGACGGCGATCTGATGCTGTCTGAAGAAGGTGTTTTCCTGATTGGTGACGGAAGAACAGGTCCCTCAACCATTGTTGAATGTATTGCAGAAGGAAGAAAAGCATCGGATACAATATGCCGGAAAGAAAATCCGGACTGGACCCGCAGGGTATCCTATGCATTCCTCCAGGGGCTTAACAAAGAGCAGGATGTATTGGACAAGAAGGGAGATCTCAAAGATCCTCTGGACAGGAAAATGGATTACGATACAGCTGCTTTTGCAGAAACGGAAGCTTACAGATGTCTGCAGTGTAACTATATCTGCAACAAGTGTGTTGATGTATGTCCCAACAGGGCAAATGTCAATCTGAAAATTGACGGCTTTAAGGATGAATACCAGATTATCCACATAGATGCCTATTGTAATGAATGCGGAAACTGCGGAACATTCTGCCCGTATAACGGAAGACCTTATATTGACAAGTTTACTGTCTTTTCCCGGGAAGATGATTTTACAAACAGCAAAAATAACGGATTCCTGGTTTCTGGGGATGATGTCAAGCTGCGTCTGGCAGGAAGCCTTTACAATCTTTCCATTGATGAGAAAGGAATGCTCTACGGGGACAGCGAACCTTCCCATAGCGATTACCCGGATGTAAAACGGGTTGTTGCAGCAATATACAATGATTACAATTATCTGTTAGGTCCGGTAGGAGAATAGGAGAGTATTATGATTGTTATAAAAAATACAAAAGCCCTGCAGTTTGATCCCCCAAAGGTCTGGGAGAACGTTGACATCGTGGTTGACAACGGGGAAATAGTAGCTGTCGGAACCAGTGCAGCTTCAAACTACAAAGCGGATAAGGTGATTGACGGAAGCGGCAAACTTACCTATCCAGGATTGGTATGTTCACATCATCACTACTACTCAGGACTTTCCCGGGGAGTACTTGCCGAAATAGGTCCGACTCCGGACTTTGTTTCAACCTTGAAAAACCTTTGGTGGAGAATGGATCGGGCTTTGGACGAAGAGTCTACCTACTATTCCTCAGTGATCAGTTCAATTGATGCAATAAAAGCGGGAACCACTGCGGTTATCGATCATCATGCAAGCCCATCGTATATTACAGGTTCTCTTTCTACCATAAAAAGAGGGTTCGAAGATTCCGGACTTCGGGGTATGACGTGTTACGAGGTAACGGACAGGAACGGTCTTGATCAGATGAAGGAAGGGGTGGAAGAGAATATCCGTTTTGCAAAGGAAATCGACAGAGATATTGCTGCAGGGAAAGAACATCTGGTAGACGCCCATATCGGAGGTCACGCACCCTGCACCATCCCCAATGAAGGTATGGAGATGATGGCTGATGCAGTAAAAAGCACCGCAAGAGGCCTTCATCTTCATGTAGCAGAGGATAGATATGATGTGTCTCAGTCCCATCTCGTTTACGGTCAAGACATTGTGAAAAGACTTGACTCGTTCGGTATGCTTAATGATAAAACAATCCTTGTCCACGGAATATACATGAACCGTGAGGAGATAGAGCTGCTGAACTCCTACGATGGATTTCTGGTTCATAATGCCCGTTCCAATATGAACAATAATGTCGGGTATAACGAGAATCTGCCTCTGTACAAGAATCTTGCTTTGGGTACTGATGGTATTGGCCCGAATATGTATGAGGAGATCAAGGTTGCCTACTTTAAACATAAGGATGCAGGCGGACCGATGTGGCCGGGAGATTATCTGCAGTTTTTAGCCAATGGAAACAGGCTTTTGGAGCGAAACTTCGGTTCCAAATTCGGCAGGCTGGAAAAAGGATATAAAGCGGACCTTGTCGTGGCTGATTATCTGAGTCCGTCCCCACTGGTAGCTGAAAACATAGGCGGCCACATGGTGTTCGGAATGACTTCCGCGGATGTCGAAACTGTTTTGATAAACGGGAAGATTGTAATGGAAAATCGTGAATTTCCCTTTGACGTAAAGGAAATTTATGCAAAAGCTGCCATAGCCGCAAAGCGGGTGTGGGAGAATATGGACAAAATAAAGTAACAACAGGAGATTTAAAAGATGGCAATTAACGAAGAAATACTGAAAAAAGCAAAGGAATACCGGGATTACACTGCAGAGAATCTGTCAAAAATGGTACAGACTAAATCCTACAGCGGACAGGAAGAGGAAGTGTGCAGACTTATTAAGGGGCTTTGTGAGGAAGCAGGATTTGACGAGGTGTATTTCGACGGGCTCGGAAGTGTCGTCGGCAGGGTTGGAAACGGACCCAGGAAGATTGCATTCGACGCTCATATCGATACTGTAGAGGTTGGCGATCCTTCCCAGTGGAAGCTTGATCCGTTTTCCGGATTGATAAAAGACGGTTTGGTACACGGAAGAGGATCTTCAGATCAGAAAGGCGGTGCAGCGTCCATGATAACTGCGGGGCGTATCCTTAAAGAACTTGGGTACGGCGGGGAGTTTACCGTGTACTTTACTTTCACCGTAATGGAAGAGGACTGTGATGGAATGTGCTGGAAGTATCTGATAGAAGAGGAAAACTTCAAACCCGATTTCTTTGTATCTACCGAACCCACCAGCTGCCGCATCTACCGGGGTCACAGAGGAAGAATGGAAATTGTTGCCAGGATAAAGGGCGTTTCGTCCCACGGTTCTGCTCCTGAAAGAGGAGACAGTGCCGCGTACAAGGCTGCTAAAGCCGCACTGGCCATGGAGAAGCTGAATGCAGATCTCCAGCCCGACGATGACAACTTCCTCGGAAAAGGAACCATCGTTGTATCCCAGATTGATGTAAAAGGTCCTTCCCAGTGTGCTGTTCCTGATCAGGCTATGCTCTATATGGATAGACGGCTGACATGGGGCGAGGATGCGGATCTTGCAATAAGCCAGGTAAAGAAATACATGGCTGAAGCAATTGGAGAGAGTGAAGACTCTATTGAAGTTTACATGCCTGATTATACTAAGAGGGGATGGAGAAACAAGGATTACGGTCAGGAACTCTACTTTCCGACCTGGAAAATGCCTGAGGACCATGTAATTGTCACTTCTGGCGTTGATGCCTATAAGGCTCTTTACAGCAAGGATCCTGTTGTTGACAAATGGACTTTTTCAACCAATGCGGTAGCAACCACCGGACGTCATAAAATTCCTGCAATAGGATTCGGTCCCGGGGATGAAGATCAGGCTCACGCACCCAACGAGATTAACAGGGTAGAGGATCTGGAGATCTGTTCTGCTTTCTACGCAATGCTTCCCTATTCCCTCGAAAAGAAATTATAAGCAGTAGGGGTTCGTATTTTGAGTGATAATTTAGTATATTTATAATATATCAAGATTAGGATTTATATGTATGAATGATGAAATTCGAAAATCAGTTCGCCGGGTGGATGCAGTGGCAAAGGCTTCGGGGTTGGCAAAGTATATCTCTGATTACAATTTTGGTGATATTCTTTACGCCCGGCTTGTCCGCTCTACCCGTCCCCGGGCAAAAATTATCTCTATTACGGTACCTGAACTTCCCGATGGTTATTACTATGTAGATCATCGGGATATTCCTGAAAAAGGGAAAAACCGTATTCAAATGATCAAGGATGACTGGAAGGTCTTTGCCGAAGATGAAGTCCGGTATGTAGGGGAGACCATTGCTCTTTTAATCGGGCCGGACAGAGAAAAACTTTTATCGCTCCTTTCGGAGATCAAGATCTCCTACGAGGATCAGGAACCAGCCTACACCATAGAGGAAGGCCTTGCCTGCAAAGGAGGGGCTATAGTCGGAGATGACAACATCTACGGCGAGTACAACCTTGTCAAGGGTGACCCGGATACTGCGTTTAATAATGCAGCAAGGGTTATCGAAGGTACTTACCGTACCGGTTTTCAGGAACACCTCTATATGGAACCCCAAGGAATGGTTGGAACCTGGGAAGGCGGCAGGGTGAATATCTATGCTTCGGCGCAATGTCCATATTATATACAGAAGTCTGTGTCCGGAGCTCTCGGTGTTGAAGGAAAAGAGGTGCGGATAAAGCAGGTTACCACCGGAGGGGCTTTTGGAGGCAAGGAGCATTTTCCCGATGTCATTGCTGTTCCCCTTGCTGTGGCGGTGAACAAAATAAAAAAGCCTGTTGAGCTGATTTTCGACCGGATTGAGGATATCAGTTATACCTGTAAGCGGCATCCAAGCAGAATTACCATAAAAACTGCTTTGGATAAGGAAAACAACATTACCGGGATGACTATTGATACGGTAATTAACGGCGGAGGGTATGAATCAAGTACCCTTATTGTTCTCCAGCGTGCTCTGCTTCACGGTATCGGGGTTTACAATATACCCAATGCCCATGTACGGGGACGGGCTGTTGCAACCAACACATTCCCTTCGGATGCTTACAGGGGTTTCGGTGCACCTCAGGGGCTGTACGCCATCGAGATGCATATGAGCCAGGTTGCAAAGGAATTGGGGATGTTCCCTGCAGACTTTAAACGTAAGTACTTTATTAAAAACGGTGATATGACTATTACCAATGCAACCATGAAGGATACTGTCAAGCTTGAAGAGATGTTTGCAGCAGCGGATGAGATGTCAGGGTACTCCAAAAAGATACGGGAGTATAAAGACGACCCATACAAGGGAATTGGGATATCCTTTGTGAACCACGGCGGAGGGTTTACCGGCAACGGTGAGCAGGAAATTATCAAAGGTGTTGTCAAAATGAAACGTACCGGAGAAAATTCCGCTGCCCTCTATGTGTCAAATGTAGAGATGGGGCAGGGGCTTCAGACGGTGCTCCGTAAAATTGCCGCAAAAGAATTGGGATTGAACTATACAGATATCGAATATGATAATCCCGATACAGATATTGTCCCCGACTCCGGTCCGACAGTTGCATCACGGTCGACCATGGTTGTTGGCTACCTTATTCAGGAGTGTGCCAAAAAACTTAAAACCAAGTGGGATGAAGGAGTAGGAGCCGAAGCTGAACACCATTACAAACATCCTTCCGAGTTTAAATGGGATCAGGATACGCTTCAAGGTGATGCCTATCCTACCTATGGATGGGGAATAAACGTTGTAGAAGTTGAGATGGACAAGGATACCTATGAGGTAAAAACTACAGGGATCTGGACCGTGTTTGATGTTGGTATTCCCATGGATGATACGATAATGTACGGACAGGTTTCCGGAGGTGTCGTTCAGGGACTCGGTTATGCTTCCATTGAAAAGTGTGAAGTCCTTGACGGAAAATTCCGGCAGCATACCATGGCGGATTATGTTATTCCCACATCGGTGGATTTCCCCCAGATCAAGAATAGATTTATAGATAACCCTTACAAATACGGTCCTTCCGGTGCAAAGGGTGCAGGAGAGCTTGTGTTTGATGCAGCCGCTCCAGCCTATGCCGATGCGGTTCAGCAGCTTGCCGGAAAGAATATCTATGATATACCGGTAACTCCAGAGATGATAATGGGATTAGAGGAATAAGATGGCAAAGATAAGTTTTATTTTAAACGGTGAGGAAGTGAGTGTTGAAGCAGATCCTCTTAAAAGGCTTCTCGATGTATTAAGAGAGGATTTCGAGGCCCTTGGTGTCAAAGAAGGATGCGGTGAAGGGGAGTGCGGTGCCTGTTCGGTTATTCTTGACGGCAAACTGGTTAACTCCTGCATGGTTCCTCTCGGAGCAGCAGAGGGAGCAGATATTGTTACTCCGGAAGGACTCAGGGAAACTGAGAAAGGGAAGGTGATTGTAGAATCATTTGCTGATACCGGAGCCGTTCAGTGCGGCTTTTGTACTCCCGGAATGATGATGGCGGCTGAAGCTCTTTTGGAAAAGAACAACAATCCGGATGAATCTGAAATACGGGAGGCCCTTTCCGGAAACTTATGCAGATGTACCGGTTACGATTTGATTGTAAAGGGCGTAAAGGTTTCTGCGGAAAGGGGGAAGGACTTATGGTAAACAGCTACAGACCCACTACCCTTCCTGAGGCGCTGAAACTTATGGAAACCCGTGATATGATCCCCTTTGCCGGGGGAACAGACCTCATGGTAAAATACCAGAGCTGGAAGGGAACGCTTCCCCGGTTTCCGAAGGATGTACTCTTTTTAAATCATATCCCTTCACTGAAAAAGATTGAAGTTAATGGGGAAACTCTTGCAATTGGTGCAGGAGCTACCTTAAGTGATGTCATTGATTATCCCAGGACCCCTGATATTCTGCGGGAAGCGGTTTTAAGCATAGCTGCTCCGGGAATAAGGAATATTGCAACCCTGGCTGGAAATATATGCAACGCTTCACCCGCCGGGGATTCTATCTGTGCTCTTTATGCTCTTGATGCTTCTGTGATCCTGTCCAAAAGCGGTGGAGAACGGGAGCTTCCTCTACCCGAGTTTATAACCGGTCCCGGTAAAACCTCGTTAGGCAGAGGAGAACTTTTAACTGAAGTAAGGATTCCTCTGAAAGAAGCTAATCTGCAGGTATTCAGAAAAGTAGGTACCAGAAAGGCAAATGCCCTCTCCAAACTCTCCTTCAGTGCTGTGGCTGAGATTAAGGGGGGGACAATAGACGGTATTGCTCTCGCCTTTGGAGCTGTCGGTCCGACGGTTGTCCGGTCAAAGGAACTTGAAAAGAAACTTACCGGAAAAACCCTGGAGGAAATCAAGGTACTGTATAAAGATATTATAGATGATTACAGTGCAATGATTGTTCCCATTGATGACCAGCGGTCAACGGCGGTGTATAGAAAACAGGTCGCACTTAATCTGTTAAAGAACTTTCTGGAATCCGGGCTACTAAAGGAGATGCAATAATATGGCAAAAACCTTGCTGAAAAACTGTTTCTACATACTGAAATCGGTGCATGAGGAACCTTTAAGGGGGTATGATCTTCTTATAACCGACAACAGGGTGGAAAAGATTGAAAAAAATATCAGTTTTGCTCCCGCCGGAGATGATAGAGTGATTGACTGCTCTACCCATGTCGTTGTTCCGGGATTTGTCAATACGCATCACCATTTCTACCAGACGCTGACCAGGAATCTTCCTGCAGTTCAAAACGCAAAACTCTTTGACTGGCTTGTGTACCTCTATGAGATCTGGAAATTTCTTGATGAAGATGCGGTGTATTATTCATCCCTCCTGGCAATGGGAGAGCTGCTTAAAACGGGATGTACTACCTCTACTGATCATCATTATGTGTATCCGCAGAATGTTTCCGGAGATATCATGGGGCTTCAGTTCAAGGCTGCTGAGCAGCTGGGAATGAGATTCTCCCCGACCAGAGGTTCCATGTCCCTGAGCAAGAAAGACGGAGGGCTGCCCCCTGACACAGTAGTCCAGACGGGAGATGAAATACTCAGGGACAGCGAAAGGGTTATAAAGCAGTATCACGATGATAGCGAGTTGTCTATGAGAAAGATAGTGCTTGCACCCTGTTCACCATTCAGTGTCACGGAACAGCTTATGAAGGATTCCGTTGAGCTTGCCCGGAAATACGGAGTAAGGCTCCATACACATCTTGCAGAGACCAAGGATGAGAATGATTTCTGTGTAGAGGTTTATGGCAGAAGACCGCTGAAACTTATGGAGGACACCGGATTTATAGGAGATGATGTCTTTTATGCTCATGGAATTCACTTTAACGATGACGAGCTCAAGCTGTTGAGTGATACCGGAACCCATATTGCTCACTGTCCCTCCTCCAATATGAGGCTGGGATCGGGTATATGCCGGGTAACAGAGATGCTTCCGACAAATATTAATGTTGCTCTGGGTGTTGACGGATCAGCCTCCAATGATACCTCGGATATGCTCGGGGAAATGAGAAACGCACTGCTTCTGCAGCGGGTTCACTATGGCAGCGATGCAGTCAATACAAGGGATATTTTTAAACTAGCAACTGAAAACGGCGCAAAACTACTGAATTTCGAGAACGTAGGAAGACTTAAAGAGGGATGGGCTGCCGATATGGCGGTTTTTAACATAAACAAAATGGAGTATGCGGGGTCGTTATCTGATCCTCTTGCTGCTCTTATTTTTTCTGGTTACAACCATGGGACGGACTATACAATAGTTAATGGACAGGTTGTAGTGGAACATGGCAATCTTGTAGGGGTGGACGAAGCGGAGCTGACAGCAAAGGCCAACGAGATCTCCGACAGGATGATTAAAGGAGCCGAAAAATGATACGTGAGGCAATAAAAGCAGCTTCAGCTGCAGAGGCGGCGGAGCTGGGGAAAAAAGGGATGGTCTATCTGGCCGGAGGAACGAATATAAACTGGGCGGCGTCCAGGATAGATGCTGACAGGGTTGTCCTGTTGGAAGGAGTTCTTCCAAAGGATATAAACGAAAAAGAAGGAAGTATTGAAATCGGAGCTCTTTGTACTCTGACAGAGATAGCCGAAAACAGTCTTATACCTGAGGCCTTGAAGCTGGGAGCAGGGTTTATTCCCTCAAGGAATATCCGCAATATGGCCACAATCGGCGGTAATATTGCCGCGAATAGAGCTGATTCCTACGTTATCCCCGCTTTATTAGCTTTGAAAGCGGAAGTTGAAACCTTCGAAGATGGACGGATGAGTGTTTACGATTATGTAAAAAATGAAAAATCATCCCTGATCCTCAAAGTGATTCTTCCCCCTTTTAGCGGGGAAATAGTTGTGGACCGGTCGGTACGATCATCTGCTGCATATCCTACGGCAACTGTTGCTGTTTCTATATCTTCCGGGGACTGTATTATTGCCCTCGGCTGCATGAATGATCACGTAGTCAGACTTGAAGAGGTAGAAAAAGCTGTTGCATCCGGGAAGCTGAAAACTGAAGCAGATATTTTTAATGCAGTTCATGAAAAAATAAATCCTGGGGACAGTTTGAAGGAAACAGGTTCTTATCGGAGGTATATAGCCTCTACGTTAGCAGCACATTCGGTTCGTCTGTGCCTGGGGGAGGAAGCATAAGATGAAGATACGGATAATACTGAATGGAACCCCCAAAGAGGTTTATACCGAAGCAGGGGAAAATGTACAGAAGCTTTTAAAAAGAATCGGAATAAACTCTGTCCGCAACAGTGATGACAGATTTTCTTTTGCAGGGAGCGATTCCGTGTGGCTGGACGGGAAAATAGTTACCTCATCACTGCTTATTGCTGCACAGATCGATGGTAAAGAGATCAGAACAGTAGAGTATCTTTCAAAAGACGGGGTGATCTCCCCTATACAGAGTGCGATGATCGATGCAGGTGTTGTCCAGTCCGGGTATAACATCCCGGCTGCCGCGCTTATGATCTATGATCTTTTAGAAAGAATCCCGAACCCTTCAAAGGAAGACATAAAGGATGCGCTGTCTGGAATATTTATCCGGGACAGCGGTTATGAGCAGTTTTTTCTGGCAGTATCATTAGCGGTCGAACGGAAGAAAGACCCTGATTATACAACCACTATTGCTCCTGAGTTCGATGAGAATCTCCGGTTTATTGGAAAGGTTAAACGGAAAGTAGACGGGGCCAAGCTGGCCAAAGGCGAGAAGGTCTATGTAGAGGACCGTGTCGAGAGCGGATCATGTGTAATGAAGATTCTCCGCTCTCCTCATGCCAGTGCATATATAACTTCAATCGATACATCAGAGGCAAAAAAGATTCCCGGTGTTGTTGAGGTCTATACCCATGAAAATACCCCTGAAACGTACTATACACAGGCAGGACAGGGTTTTCCGGAGCCTTCTCCTTATGATAGACGTTTGTTCGGTCAAAAGGTGAATCATGTCGGAGACAGGGTAGCTGCGGTTGTTGCAGAATCAGATGAGATTGCTGAGAGAGCTCTATCTGCAATAAAGGTACAGTACGAGGTCTTAAAGCCGGTTTTAACTATAGAAGAGTCCATGAGCCCTGATGCTCCGATAATTCATAACAGTGAAATAGTTTATGTTGAAGGTGCTCCTGATGATCTTGATGAGCAGAATAAAAGCTTTGACCCCCGGGACGGAAAGGTAATCTACCAGTTCCCCATTGGAGGAGATCCCCATAACAACATTGCCGCCAGCGTTACTGATGGAATTGGTGATGTTGAGAAAGGGTTTGAAGAAGCTGATGTTGTTATTGAACGAACCTATGAGCCGGCATCTACTATTCAGTGTACCCCTTTGGAGATGCATACAGTGTATACAAAAATGGAAGGGGACAGGCTGATAATGCACTGCTCGACCCAGGTTCCTTTTCATGTCCGCCGGATTACTGCATCCGTGCTCGGTATAAGTGAAAACAGAATCCGTGTTATTAAGGAACGGGTAGGGGGAGGCTACGGATCAAAACAGGATATTCTCCTGGAAGAGGTCTGTGCTTACGCTACGTATAAAACCGGCAAACCGGTGTTTTACCAATATTCACGAAAAGAAGAATTTGAGTCATGCAGTACCCGTAAAGGGATGAAAATAAAAGTCAAGCTTGGTGCTAAAAAGGATGGTAAGCTTACCGCAGTTTACATGGACCTCAAGGCTAATGAAGGACCTTACGGTGCCCATGCCCTGACTGTCCCCATGAATGCCTGCTCCAAGTCACTGCCGCTGTTCCTGTGTGATAATTTTAAATTTGATGTTCATTCTTACTATACAAACACTGCTCCCACAGGTGCCTATCAGGGATACGGTGCTCCCAAGGGTTCCTATGCCATGCAGATGGCAGCTGCTGAACTTGCAGACGAGCTGGGTATGGATCCCCTTGATTTCCTTCAGATGAACAGAGTTCACGAAGGGTCAATGCTTGAAATTCTCAAGTGTCTCGGCGAAGGACGGGAAGGGGTTGCGGCCCCGGCAGAAAGCTGTGGTCTGGGACCGGCACTTGAAAAAGGTGCCAAGATGCTTGAATGGGGTAAAAAGGTACATTCAGAAGATCCTGAAGTTAAGATCGGTAAAGGTGTGGTCATTATTCAGCAGGGATCGGGGCTTCCGGGACTGGATCAGTCTAATGCCACCATTAAAATGCTGGGTGATGGAACATTTATGCTCCTTTCCGGTGGTGCGGATCTTGGTACCGGGCTGGATACAGTAAGCGTAAAAATGGCTTCTGAGGTTCTTGCAACTGAGATGTCCAATGTTTCAATTCTTTCTGGAGACACTGATAATACCCCCTTTGATACCGGGGCTTATGCTTCCAGCGGAACCTACTTTTCCGGGGGAGCTTCTATGCTTGCAGCACAGGATTTACGAAAAAAAATACTCTCAGCAGCCAGTGTGATAATGGAAGAGCCTGAAGAGAATCTAACTATTCAGTATCCCGGTAAGGTTGTCGGTAAAAAGAGTGAACTTTCTTACAAGAAACTTGCCTGGCATACTCAAAGTGGCGAGGGAATTGGGCAGCTGATAGGTGAGGGGCATTTTACCACCGATGATGCATCGTTCCCCTACGGGGCCCATTTCGCGCAAGTCGCGGTAAATACCCGTACCGGGGAGATAAAGATTCAGAAATACTATGCACTTATGGATGCTGGTATGCCGATAAATCCTGAATTGGCTCAGGGACAGGTGTTTGGAGCAGTCATGAAGTCTATCGGTCATACCCTGTATGAGGGGCTGGTTTACGATTCTGAGGGACATGCACTCAATACCGATCTCAGGGGGTATGGAGTTCCCATGATCGGCGATGTACCTGATGACTTTAAAGTAGAACTGATAAAAACGGATGATCCTTTCGGTCCCTACGGGGCAAAATCAATCTCCGAAATTAGTGTCAACGGTGCAGCTCCTGTTATAGCAAATGCAATACATGATGCCGTTGGCGTCTGGATAAGAAAATGGCCGATAACCCCGGAATCTATTTTACGGGCTTTAGGCAGGATATAGAAAATTATTGGAGGATAGACAATGGATAAATTGAGGATTGAGGAACTGATACGTTCCCTTGCGAGACTCAATACAAAGAAAATGTACAACAATGACTTTTTCCTAACCTGGGAAAAGTCAGACGAGGAGATTGCCGGAACCTTTGCTGTTGCAGAGGCTCTACGGGCAATGAGGGAAAGGAATATTTCCACCCGAGTTTTTGAAAGCGGTCTTGGAATATCCCTTTTCAGAGATCAATCTACCAGAACACGTTTCAGCTATGCCAGCGCATGTAACATGCTCGGGTTGGAGGAACAGGTACTGGATGAAAAAAAGTCTCAGGTAGCCCATGGTGAGACTGTGCGGGAAACCGCTAACATGATCTCCTTTATGGCTGATGTAATCGGTATACGGGATGACATGTATATCGGTAAGGGACATACCTACATGCAGGAAGTCGCAGCAGCTGTTGAAGAAGGGTACCGGGAAGGAGTTCTGGAACAGAGACCTACTCTGGTAAACCTCCAGTGTGATATAGACCATCCGACGCAGAGTATGTCCGATGCCCTCCATTTGATAAACCATTTTGGAGGAGCTGAAAATCTTAAGGGCAAAAAGATCGTTATGTCATGGGCATACTCCCCCTCCTACGGAAAACCGCTTTCCGTTGCCCAAGGAGTAGTTGGTCTTTTAACACGATTTGGTGCAGATATTCATCTCGCTCATCCAAAGGGGTATGAAATAATGCCCGAAGTTGAGGAAGTTGCACGGCAGAATGCTGAAAGAAGCGGCGGAAGTTTTACAAAAACCAACAGCATGGCTGAAGCCTTTAAAGATGCTGATGTTGTGTATCCGAAGAGCTGGGCTCCTTTTGTAGCCATGGAAAAAAGAACAGATCTTTACGGAAAGGGCGATTTCGACGGGATAGACAAGCTTGAGAAAGAACTTTTAGCCCAGAACGCCAACCATAAGGATTGGGAGTGTACCGAAGATCTCATGAAGACTACTAAAAACGGAAAAGCTCTTTACATGCATTGTCTGCCTGCGGATATCTCCGGAGTCAGCTGTAAAGAGGGAGAAGTTGAAGCTTCCGTCTTTGAAAGATACAGGATTCCCATGTATAAAGAGGCAAGCTACAAGCCTTATATTATTGCTGCGATGATTTTCTTAAGCAAGTTCAAGAACCCTTCGGAAAAACTCTTCGAATTACTCCAGAGGGATTCAAAAAGAATATTCTAACATCTATTTTTACTGCTATAGGGGAACGGCGGAATCCGTTCCCTTTTTTAATTACTTTACTTTTTTACAATTCCCTGTATTCTATAGGAGAAACGGATTATAAAGGAGCGTTTATGAAGTACCATATCGAAACACTTATTTCAGAATCTGATATCAAGAAGAAGGTTGCAGAGCTTGGAAAACAGATAACCGAAGAGTACAAGGATGCCGCAGATGTGATCCTTATAGGTTTACTCAGGGGCTCCACCATTTTCCTTGCCGATCTTGCGAGAGAGATAGATCTTGAAGCAAAAATTGATTTTATGGTTGTATCCAGCTATGGAAACAGTATGGAATCCTCCAAAGAGGTACGGATAAACAAAGACCTTGAAGAAGATGTAAGCGGTCAGAATATAATAATTGTGGAAGATATAATTGATACCGGGTATACCCTTGAAAAGGTTAAGGAATACCTTCTTTTAAAAGAACCAGCATCGTTAAAAATAGCAACGCTTCTTGATAAACCCGAAAGAAGGGAGGTGCCTGTAGAGGTTGACTACGTAGGGTTCTCCATTCCAGATGTTTTTGTCATTGGGTATGGAATAGACTACGCACAGAAACACCGCAACCTTCCCTATATCGGGAAAGTTGTACAGGACAGCTAAGAGGTTTCAGCTCCGCTAAACCTACTTGTGCCAGACAATAAGAACCTCAGCCCCTTTTTCAGAGGTAAACGGACCGTGGGTCATATCTTTATGAATAAGCTGATAGGTGCCTTCGGTAAAGGTTTGGCCGTTCATTTCATACTCCCCTTTTAGTATAAAATGCTGTTCATTGTGGATGTGGGTATGCCCTTCCATCCTGAATCCGGCAGGGAGTTTCAGAATAACAGTCCGTCCCTCGGCATCTTCTCTCAGGATTTTAATCCGGGTTCCTTTGTAGTAGGGATCTCCGGCATCCTGCCAGTCAAGCGCATTGCAATTAACAGCAGTATCCAACATAACTTTGCCTCCTGTTACAATGATAGTATTAAAAGCCCTGATTGGCAAGAAAGTGCAGAAAAAAAAGAGACAGCCGCCGGGGACTGTCTCAAAAATGGTCAAAAGCTACACTTTATGTCAAATCTTCAAGAGGATTATCCTCGGAAATTTTCTGCTTTTTCAAACTTCTTGGAAGAACAATATTCAGGAAAATTGCTGTCAACCCACCTGTTGTAATAGCAGAACCGAAAATCTGTTTTACAATAAAGGGCATTTTTGAAAGGATTTCAGGTCTGAAGGAAACTCCCAGTCCCAGTCCCAGGGAAATCGCGATAATAAGCATGCCCCTGCGGTCGATTACGTTAGATGCAATGATTTTTATTCCCGCTGCAGCAACGGTTCCGAACATTATAATGGTTGCTCCGCCGAGAACAGAATTAGGTATAATTGAGAATACACCGCCGATTATGGGGAATATACCAAAAATTACCAGCAGTCCGGAGATCCAGTACCCTACCGTCCTGCTTGCAACACCGGTCATCTGGATAACGCCATTGTTCTGGCTGAATGTTGTGTTGGGAAAAGAGTTGAATACCGCCGCAATTGCAGAGTTTACACCGTCACCGAACACACCGCCGGAGATTCTTTTGATGTATAAATCGCCTTTTATCGGTTCTCCGGAAATCATTGATGTTGCGGTAAGGTCCCCAATTGATTCCACAGTGGTAATCAGGTAAAGGAGTGCCATGGGAACGACATGTGCCCAGCTTATATGAAATCCGAACCTGAAGGGTATGGGAGCGGCAAAAATACCCAGGGATCCGATTTTGTCAAAATGGACAACACCCATAAAGGCTGCAACGATATATCCTATAATAAGACCGAAAACAATAGCTCCCATTCTCAGCCATTTGTTTGTACTGCGGTTAAAAAGTATTATGGAAACAAGCACAATCCCTGCCAGGATAAGATTCTGTGAGCTTGCAAAGAATTCCGGTTTATTATCCAACAGCCACTGGCCGCCGCCGATATCGGTAATTCCTACCCTGATAAGGGATAAACCGATAAGTGTAACGACTATACCGCTGACAAGGGGAGTAATAATCTTTTTTAAAGCTGGGATGAATCTGCTGAATATCATTTCCACCGGTGAACATATAAGTGCTACTCCAAAAATTGTTCCGAGAGCTTGTTCCGGAGTTCCGCCCGCTGCTTTCACAGAAAGCCCAATACCTATTGAAAGGCTTAAAAAGGTGAAACTTGTACCCTGAATACTCAATAAACCGGATCCAATAGGACCGATTTTCCTGATTTGGATGAAGGTTGCCACCCCGGAAACAAAAAGGGCCATACTGATAATATAAGCCTTGAGTTCCGGTGTCAGTCCCAGTGCCCCCCCGATTATAATCGGCGGAGTGATAATTCCGATAAAAATTGCCATGAGGTGCTGCAGCCCGGCCACAAAAGCCTGTGGTGCAGGTGGTTTGTCGTTCAGACCATAAATCATGTCTGTACCATAGTTCATTGATTGCTCCTTTTTAGATTTTATATTATTATTATACTATGAATAATTCATATGTCAAATAAAATATTCATTTACCTGAAAAATTGTAATAATTATTGATGTTAATATAAAATATATCTTTACATATTGATGAAATATTATATAATAGTTTAGAGGTGATGAATGTCAAGTTTAACAGTTAACGGGAAAACGGTAGAGGTCTCAGAGCAGGATCTCGAGAAAAGTCTTCTGGACTATATACGGAATACTCTTTTACTTACAGGCACCAAGAATGGCTGCAATATTGGAGTATGCGGTGCTTGTACTGTTCTTGTTGACGGAGCGGCAAAACGGTCTTGTAAAGTAAAAGTATCATCTGTGCTGGGAAAAGAGATCCTGACCATAGAAGGACTTGAGAACTCAGACGGTACGCTACATCCGCTTCAGCAGGCGTTTGTAGATGCCGGAGCTATTCAATGCGGTTTCTGTACACCCGGTATGGTTATGAGTGCTTATAGTCTTTTAAAAAAGGAACCTCACCCTTCACGGGAAAAGATAAAAAAATCGTTATCAGGGAATCTGTGCCGGTGTACCGGCTACCAGCAGATCTTCGATGCTGTGGAGTTAGCAGCAGAAAAACTGGACTGATCCTCTGTTGAATCCCTTTCTTGAATGCCTTATACTTGAGAAAGGTGAATCGGATGGAAGATAAAAAACCTCTTATTAAACAATTTATATCAAATCTGGAATATCTACGCAATGATACCGGTTTGTTCGATCGATTCATCCTCCGGCTTATAAAAGTATTTATTGCGGTAAGTATTTTGGTTGGAGTAATTGGACTTCTTTTCGGTTGGAAGATAACACCTTTTTCTGCAGCTGCAGCTCTGGCAGGATTGCTCGCTGCGTATGGCTTTATGAAAAACGGGCTGCGGGATGTAGCATCTGGAGTAATCCTGTTTATTCTAGTCTCTGTTCTCTTTATGAATGTGTTTTTAGGCGGTGGTATCTATGATGCCTCCCTTTTCCTGCTTCCCGGTGTTATGCTTCTTTCGAGTATCCTTTTGCGCCGCAGGACATACGTGATCTTTTTGGTGCTTGTTCTTATATCATTTATTGCCGCTACCTATGGATCTCTGGTTATATACGGTAATATTCCGGATAGGAGCAGCAGTATCGGTGATATTGTGATTACCTTTATTTTCCTCCTGCTGACTATTTTTGTTATCAATTTCTTTACTACTATGCTGCTCCGGTTGACTGATGCAGCAAAGGAGGGTGAGGAAAAATTCAAGGTTCTTACCGAGGATATTAAAGTCGGTATCTTTGCTTACTCTCAGGAAGGAAAGTTTTTCTATGCTAACAAACAGATGAGCCGGTTTCTGGGATACACCAGGGAAGAACTACTTGCTATGGATTATCTTAATTTCGTGTACCCGGAAGACAGGGAGATTGTTGCAGATAGAGCCAGGAGACGGCTGGAAGGGGAATATGCTATTAATGGATATGAGTTGCGGGCGGTGTGTAAGGACGGCAGTGTAAAATGGATATACCTCACAGCCAATAAAGTAAATATATCCAACAGGGCAATCGGTGTTGGAGCTATAATTGATATTCAGGATAAGAAGAACCTGGAACATCAGATGCTTTCGGAAAAGGAACTACTTGATGTTGCTCTGAAAAGTATAACCGACGGGGTTATTGTCGTTGACGAGCAGGGGAGAATATCTCTTATCAACAACGCTGCAGAAAGGATTCTTGAACAAAATACCCCTATTTCTGAAAACGCTGAGCTTGCTGCTGTTCTTCCGGAACTGGAAGTTTCGGGGAGCATTATAAACAGTATTTTCCCGTATATCAGGGAGGTCGTAGATCGAAACCAGGAGGACAGATATTTTGAGGGACGAATAAAGGGGAAAGATAATTCTGAGAAAATTCTGCTTTTCTCTGTTTCTCCTTTAATGGGTATGGATAAGGCAGAAACGGGGGATGTTCTAGTGATAAGAGATATTACCCGTGAAAGAGTGCGGAAAGAAAGTCAGGAGAGGATTGACAGATTAGAGGCTTTGGGGATTCTTGCAGGCGGAATTGCCCACGATTTTAACAACCTGCTTACAGGGATTATGGGGAATATTGATTTACTTTCCCTGCATTTAAAATCCAGCGGTAATGAAAAAATAAAACGGTGGTTGAAAGATGCCAGAAATGCATCGGAAAGAGCGGGAGGGTTGACCGGTCAGCTGCTCACTTTTTCCAAAGGAGGAATTCCTGTTAAAAAGGCTGTTTCCCTTGCTCAGTTGGTTGAGGATACCGTATCTTTTGTTTTGTCAGGATCTGCAGCATCCTTCGATGTTACCTATCCCGAGGATTTGTGGATGATTAGAGCTGATTATAATCAGCTGGCTCAGGTTGTTCAGAATCTTGCCCTGAACGCCCTCCAGGCAATCGGGGAAAGGGGAGGAGCCATTGAGATCACTCTAAAAAATACATTAAATCATGTTGATTATGACTATCCTTCCTTTACGCTGCCTGCCGGCAGTTATGTAGAAATAGTTTTCAGTGATAATGGGAGCGGTATTGATTCTGAGTCATTATCTAAAATTTTCGATCCATATTTTACCACAAAAGCTACAGGGCACGGCTTGGGGCTGGCAACGGTCTTTTCCATAATAAGACAGCATGAAGGATTTATAAGTGTAGAGTCTGATGTCGGAAAAGGGACGGTTTTTAAAATTTATCTGCCTGCTGATCGCGAGGGAAATGCAGAAAAACAGTACGAAACATCCCCTCCTGTGTATAACCCGGGAAGAAAAGAAACAGAACAAAAGTATATTCTTTTAATGGATGATGAATCAGTCGTTTTGCAGGTATTGGAGGATATTCTTGATGAAAAGGGATTTACAACAGTGTCAGTCAGGGACGGCAGTGATGCAGTAGCAAAATATAAGGAATACTCTGCAGAGGGGAATCCGTTCTACGCTGCTTACCTGGATCTTACTGTTCCCGGAGGAATGGGGGGGGAAGAAGCAGCTGCAGAAATAGTTGCCTTTGATCCTGCAGCGTGCCTTGTGGCAGTGAGCGGTTATTCTTCAGATATTATAGCGGTCCGGTACAGGGACTGTGGGTTTTCGGGGTTTTTAAAGAAACCTTTTTTAATAGAGGAAGTAGAAGAATGCTTAAAAAATTTGGAGTGCTGATTACCCCGCCTTCTTATTTGGATGAAGACAAGTCGGTTATGTCGAAAATGATATTTTATGTACTCCTCTTCGGGACTCCAGCAACTGCTTTTCTTGTTACCGCTCTTTTACCCTTCAACGGTTTCCACTATGGAACGGCTGCACTTTTAATTTTATTATCAGGGTTCCTTATTTCTTTTATATTTTTAAAATACCGGCGGCTGTATCCGGCATCTTTAATTCTTTTCGGAGCTGTACTTGCTGCTCTGCTGATTGCAGCATACTTTGGTGACGGTATAAAAGATACCGCTAACCTGCTTCTTGTTTTTTCAATTTTATTCTCGGTGTATATCTTTAAGAAACGTACCGTCTTTATCTATACCGGTGTGGCATTAGTGCTTTATGGCGGAATAACATTTTTTTCAGAGATGTATGTACAAAAGCAACAAGTTGGAATCAACTACTGGACAAATCTGGGGGTTGTTGTCGGTTTTGTTATTTCCAGTAGTTTGATGGCAGTAAAATTTAACGAGCTCTTTAAAAAGAGTTTGCTGGAAAAAAAAGAGGGGTATGAGAAACTGGATCTTATTGCAAAAAAGCTTTTCCTCGGTATTATTACATTTAATAAAACCCATCTTACCTATGTAAACAATTTTATGGAGGTACTAACCGGCTACACGAAAGAGGAGCTGCTGTCAATGCCTTTTATCAAGCTGATTCATCCGGAAGAAAGAGATTTGCTTATGGACAGGATAAGCAGAAGTTTTAATGATGAGGCGGTAAGCAGAGGACGTGAATACCGGCTGATTAAAAAGGATAGATCGTCACACTGGATATACATTACGACCGGAATTTACCGGGATAATAATTCTTATCTTGGAATATCCGGTGTAATAGATATTCAGCGGTTCAAAGAGTTGGAGCAGCAGAATATCCGTATGAGAAAGTCTGATCTATTAAGCAGATTTGCCGGCGGTCTTGCACATGAATTGAACAACGATCTGTCAGCTTTGGTTGGGAATGTCAGTCTTGCATCCCGGTATTTAAACAACAGTAAAATAGAACAAGCGGAAGCTTCACTTGTATCTGTAAACGAAGCTGTGGATAGAGTCAGGGGCATAATGAACCGAATAATCTACTTTGCAAAAGGGGGAGTTGCGGGGCATACGACATTGGAGAACCCCCGTTCTGTTATTGAGAATGTTCTGGAAAAATTTCAAAGTGAATACCCTTCAGCCTCTGTAAAAACAAGAATGAATGCGGTACTTAATGAAATTGAGATAAACAGAGCTGAAGTGGAGAATGCCTTATTGGGAATCCTTAAGAATGCAATGGAGGCAGCGGGTCACGACGGTACGATACTGGTTTCCGCCGAGAATATTGTTCTAAAAGATAAAGTCACCGTTGCTGATGATGTTTTAACACCGGGGAATTATATCCGTCTTATAATAAAGGATAATGGCCCTGGCATTCTGCCTGACGAAATTACCAAAGTACTTGATCCTTACTACTCATCAAAAGAATCGGGAAAAGGTCTCGGCCTTTCCTTTGCTTTATCCATAATGAGACTGCATGGAGGAACACTGGTTCTCGATTCTGATGGAGAGAGCGGACTGACTGTCCATATGTACCTGCCTGCTGATCCGCAAAGGTAAATATCAAGGATAAAAAAGGCGGTGCCCCGATAGGGGTACACCGCCTTTTTTCTATTTAGTGGTTCACTTATTTTAGAATGTACTTAAGCAGAAAAAATATTCCAACTATGTACGTAACCGGATGTACATCCTTTCCTTTTCCCGTTAATACTTTTAATACTATGTATGCCAGCATACCAAAGGTGATTCCTTCTGCAATACTGTATGTTAAAGGCATCATAATAATGGTAAGAAAGGCGGGAATGGCTTCGGTAAAGTCTTCGAAGTTGATCTCTTTTATTGGTGTAATCATAAACAGTCCTACTATTACCAGCACCGGTGCTGTAGCAGCTCCGGGTATCATCAAAAAGAGGGGAGAGAGGAAAAGAGCAACGAAAAATAGAATAGCAACAGTCAAGGCTGTGAGACCAGTCTTTCCGCCTTCTGCAACACCGGAAGCACTTTCAACATAGGTAGTAACGGTACTTGTTCCAAGACAGGCACCAAGAGTTGTTCCTGCGGCATCGGCAAAAAGGGCAGCTTTGACCTTGGGAATATTCCCGTCTTTGTCTATAAGCCCTGCTTTTGTGGAAACACCGATCAGGGTTCCTACCGTATCAAACATATCAACGAAGAGGAAGGTGAAAAGAATGATAAGCATATCCAGACTGAATATTTTGGAGAAATCAAACTTGAACAAGATTGGGGCAAGGGAAGGCGGTGCCCAGCTGCCTGAAGGAACATGGGTGATTCCCATGGGGAATCCGATGAGTGTTGTTGCAATGATCCCAAGGAGAAGTGCTCCCCTTACTTTGAAGATTAAAAGTATTCCGGTGATAATGATCCCGAGAACAGCCAGGAGTCCTGGGCCGCCGGTGATATTACCCAGTGCAACGATGGTCCCTTCTCCTTTGACGATTATGCCAGCATTAACCAGACCGATAAAAGCAATAAAAAGCCCTATTCCAACAGAGATGGCTTTCTTTATGGTAGGTGGAATTGAGTTTACTATCGCTTCCCGTACATTGAAAGCTGTCAGTATCAAAAATATTATTCCTTCGATAAATACAGCCGTCAAAGCAAATTCCCAGCTGTAACCCATCCCAAGAACAACTGTGTAGGCAAAAAAGGCGTTTAGCCCCATACCCGGAGCGAGGGCAAAGGGGAGATTTGCCAGGAGTGCCATAACAAGGGTAGCTGCTCCTGCAGAGATGGCAGTTGCTGTAAAGACAGCACCGAAATCCATTCCTGCATCTTTAAGGATCAGGGGATTGACTACCAGAATATAAGCCATTGTCATGAAAGTGGTGAGGCCGGCGAGAATTTCGACCTTGACTGAAGTACCATGTTCCTTCAGTTTGAAAAATTTTTCCATCAGATTCTCCTTGTATTGATTCTTGAAACCATTATACCCTGTGAATATCGGTAAAGCAAGAAAATAATGGAAAAATATGAAAATAATGAAAAAATATAGAAGTAAAACTGCGTATATTGTAATATAATGCAGTCATATAGAAGGAAGGAGAGAGTACAATGAATCCATATAAAAACGCAAAGGAAGAGCTGAAAAACGGAATTCTTACTGCTGCGGGAAAGATGAAAGCAGAAATTGTATTTAAAAACGGGAAGGTTGTTGATGTCCTGTCCCACCGTATTATAGAGGGGGATATTGCTGTCAGCAGAGGGCTTATTGCAGGTATTGGGAAATATGAAGGTGAATCTGAAATTGATTTGAGGGGAAGATACGTTCTACCCGGCCTGATTGACGCCCATGTCCATATAGAGTCTTCCCACGTTACTCCCGAACGGTATGCTGAGGCGGTTGTCCCCCATGGGACTACTACCGTAATCGCAGATCCTCATGAAATTGCCAATGTTCTGGGATCAGAAGGTATAAACTACATGATAGATTCTTCGAAGAATATTCCGCTGAAGGTTTTTTTTATGATCCCTTCCTGTGTCCCTGCTACCTCTTTTGAACATGCAGGAGCCGTACTGGCTGCTGAAGATATTTCCGCTCTTATGGGAAAGGAACGGGTTTTAGGGCTGGGGGAGCTTATGGACTATCCCTCCGTAGTATCAGCAGCTGACCCGGTTCTGGATAAGATTATGACTGCCTCAAGCAGTGGTAAATTGATAGACGGGCATGCACCGATGCTTTTGGGGAACGATCTAAGTGCATACGCTGCAGCAGGGGTCCGGACCGATCATGAATGTTCAACGGTGGATGAAATGCTTGACCGTCTCTCCCGGGGAATGCATGTTCTGCTCAGGGAAGGAAGTGCTGCACAAAATCTTAAAACACTTCTTAAAGGGATTACTCCGGAGAACTCCCGGAGATGTGCTTTTTGCACTGATGACAGGCAGCCCAATGATTTACTTGAGCTGGGACATATGGATAATCATCTCCGTATTGCAGTGGAACACGGTATTGATCCAATTACTGCCGTCCAGATGGCAACCATCAATGCTGCCGAGTGTTATAAACTGGATAGAACAGGAGCCGTTGCCCCAGGATACCGGGCTGATTTTGCGGTTGTGGATAATTTACAGGATTTTACCGTTCTTGAAACCTATGTAGGAGGGGAAAAAGCGGCAGAAAACGGTATAGCCCTTTTCGGTGGAGAAAAGAATAGTACCATCGAGGGAATAGGCACCATTAATGTTAAGGATTTTTCCCCCGACCGGTTCAATTTGTTTTTGGAGACAGATACAGCACGGGTTATAAGCCTGGAATCCATGAGCCTTTTTACACCTTTATCTGTTAGAAAAGTTGTCCGGGATGCAAACGGATTTTTTATGGTCAATCCGGAGGCAGATATTGTAAAGCTTGCAGTTGTAGAACGGCATCATGGAACTGGCAATATTGCTGTAGGTTTGGTGGAAAACTATGGTCTCAAAGGGGGGGCTATTGCATCATCCTATGCGCATGATTCACACAATATTATTGTAGCCGGAGATAATAACGACGATATGTATGCTGCAGTTCAGGAACTTATCCGGGTAAACGGCGGAATCACCATGGTCTCTAATGGGAAAATACTTGATACGCTCAAGCTCCCTATTGCGGGGATAATGTCCAATCTTCCGCTTGTTGAAGTAAGGAACAAACTTCAAAGTATGCACAAGACAGCTTTTGATATCCTTAATATAAACAGGGGCATAGATCCCTTTATGACTCTTTCGTTTCTCTCCCTGCCGGTAATTCCGGAACTCAAACTTACAGATATGGGGCTTTTTGATGTGAAAGAGTTCCGGTTTGTCGATGCAGCAGTTAAGGACAGCTGAACAGCATCTGAATTATTCTCAAACGAACGAGTGGAGCGGACCAACTTTGGTAGCGTTCCCGAGTGAGTGCAGAGAACGCAAGGTACAATACCCCGCAGCTTGCTGCGGAATAGACCGCGAAAGCGGTCTGGATCCAGGGCTTGCCCTGGGGTATTGATACCTTTCATTTTCGCTTTAAACCGGTTAGATAGAGAAGAGCTTCGAGAGTTCCTCCTCCGACAGCCCTCGCTTTGTCGGAGATGGTAAAACAGTTTTCAACATTGCCTCTGGCATCTACATCTCCGATTTTGAACCCCTCAGGAACGTACATACCTTCGTGAATCATCCCCCTGAGTACCCCGGGGATCTGAGCCCGTACTTCCGTATTACCTATGGTGGCAAGGAGATCACCTTCTTTCACCAGGTCGCCTATTTTTTTAACAGGCTTTACAATCCCTTCTGCTGTTGACCGGACAACTCTTTTTGCCGCGTGGCCCCCGATAACTCCGGGAACACCTGTATTAGGTTCGGGCTTCCCTTTGAGGATTACACGTCCCAGGTTATGCCCACGATTTGTTTCTATCACAGCATCTACATCGTACCCTGCTTCGAAACCGGGTCCAAGGCCTATTACTACCGGAGCCATAGCTCGTGTAGTCCCCAGATTCTTTTTGGCCAGTATACCGTCAACTACAGCAATAGGGTTTAGGATCTTGATAAAAGCCCCATCGGGATCGCCGATAACAGGGATCAGCCCGTCAATCAATGCCTGTTTTATCTCCTTTTCAGTAGAAACCCTCACCGCAGTTATACCGTCAATGGTAATTGAACCGTCGAACATTGCCTGTGCAAAGGAGACTTTACTCCGGATGACAGTCGGTTCATTAATCTCCAGTACAGCTACCTTGTATCCGCTGTTGTAGAGCCGGGCAATTGTTCCGCTGGCTATATCTCCACCGCCCCTGACTACAACCAGATTGTCAGTGCGGCTTTTAAGGTGTTTCGCGTGAGCCCGTTTATGTATTTTGATAACTTCTGCAAGGATGGAAAAGGCTATTTCTTCCGGGGTTTCCGCCTTGAAGTCCAATCCGATGGGGGCATACACCGCAGAGAGTTTTTTTTCTTCAATCCCCTGTTCTGCCAAATTCCGCAGAATCACCGCAGCCTTTCTTTTACTGCTTAAAAGTCCTATGTAGGCAGCATCCGAATCAATCACGCTGTTAAGAGCTTCTTCATCTACGTTTCCGGTAGCGATTACAACGTAGGTATTCCGGTCAATCCGCATTTTAGCGATTGCTTCATCTATTGTTGTTCCCAAATACAACTCCTGTGCTCCGGGAAACCGTTCTTTTGAAAGGAATTCAGCTCTATTTTCAGCAACCGCTATTCTGAAGTTTACTTTTTCTGCAAGATTTGCAAGGCTGAGAGCGACATGTCCGCCTCCTATTATAAAAAGAACAGGTTTCGGGTGCGATACCTCAATGAATATCTCCATCTCGCCGCCGCAGTTCATCTCGATACTGGTTTCAGAGGTCCCGTTATCAAGCGTATACCGTACAACCTTGGATTCTCCTGAGTCCAGGGATCTGCAGGCTTCTTCTATAACATAAGCTTCTGCCAGCCCGCCTCCCACGGTTCCATATACAGTTTCTTTGTCAATTACTATCATCTTGGCGTTTGTCCGGGGTGTCGATCCCTTGGCAGTTATAATGGTAGCTGTTGCAAAGGGTATATTGGCTTCCGTTAATTCAGCTGCTTTCATGTATAGATTCATACTATATTTCCTTCTTTAAAACTCTTATTACAGGATTCAAGTCCTTCGCGGTAGTTATCATTACTTTGGATATGCTACTGCTGCGGCTCAAAATATATCTTCCGGTTTCGTCCGCTTTATCCGCAGAGTCTAATGTATCTGCCTTGTTTAGAACAAGTATCTTTTCAGCCTTTGAGGGAGAATTTTTAAAAAGACCGTTTTCAGCATCAGCCAGTCTAAGCAGTATTTCCCGGTCAATAGAATCGTTTTTTTGTGCATGAGTAACCTTTAAGAACTGGTCCAGCCTGAAAACGGTCTTAGAATTAATCAATTTTCCAAGAATATCGAGTCCTACAACCCCGAAAACCATACCCGTTTCCCTTGGAGTTACCGGCTCTCTCTCCCCTGGTGCTTTAATCGAAAAATGTTTTGCTCCGTCCCCCTCTACAAGTACGACGTCGAAAATATGGAGTTTGTAAATAAAATCAAGTAATTCTTCTGAAAAACCTTTCAACTTGCGTTCTTTGTTCGTTTCAATGATTTGTGATGCTGCTACCGTAATGCTCCCTTTCCCTGAGGCATGGAATGAGGATACCCTTTTTTCAAGGTTTTTTTGAATAGTATTGGAATCTGCAATAACAAGGCTGCTGTAAGGCCTTTTTTTTTCGTCCGGATGGTAAATCATGGTTGTTGTTGAAACAAGAACGTTGAAACCTGCAGAAGACAGCTCCTCTGCCGTTTTATACATTAACGATGATTTACCCCCACCTCCGGTGAAGGTGCAAAGTGAATGAAGAAATGCGTCACATCCTATCCCCTCTATAATATTCACTGCCCTATCCCTGGTCGATTATCATTCCGTCCCTGTAAACCAAGGTCGTTTTTAATGTACCTTTTCCCGACTGCTTCCATTTATGGGAGCCGAAGTATATAAAAACTTTGCCGAAAATCCTCTCTTTAACTATGAGCTTTGCCTGCTCTGTGATCTTTAGATTATTTTCCACGGAATGAAGCTCTTTCAGTTTTGTTTTATAATCTTCCTGAAGTTTTTTTAAATCTGCTTCAAGCTGTTTTTTCGCATTTTTTATCTTTTCCAGTACCTCTGAACCTTTCTCACTGTTTACCGCTGCCCGTTTAAACTGATTTATTTTAACATCAGTGGCATCAATATCAGTCAATAAATGGTTAACCGCCTGCTTCAGGCTTAAAAAAGCTGTATAGTCATCAACACCCATCCCGAGGTGAATCTCCGTAACCGGCTCATTGATACTGCCCAGCTTTTTACAGACTATATTCCCTCCTGCGGATATAACACCTCCAAAAATCTCGGCACGTTTGCCGGTAAGAATAATATTCCCATGGGCTTTTATATTTGAATGCATGATTGCTTCTTCTACGTAGATGTTCCCCCGGCAGATCACAATGGCGTTTTCAATGTACCGTGCATACAGATCTCCTCCGCAGAGGATTGTTCCTTCATCGTTACCGGAGATTCCTGCTTTTAGTATTACGTCCCCTCCGGAGTTAATCTTTATTCTGCTCACAGATTTCCCGATTTGAATATCACCCGAAGCCTTTACGGTAAAGCCGTCGGCAATTCTCCCCCTAACATTTATTGTTCCATCGAAATCCATATTGCCGTTCGAGTAATCTATATTTTCAACCTGCACAATGGGCTCAACTGTTATCGTTGTTCCCTTAAGTTTAGCATTGCCGGAAATTTCGGCGATTATTTCTTCTTTATCCTCAGAGAAACGTGTTCCCTTCCCCGGTGTTAGTTTGAAAGGGGTAGTATTATTTTCGGGATACAGTCTGTTGCCGAATATATCCATCCCTTCTACAGGAGGAACAGGTTCTCTCATTCTGGCCAGAATTTTCCCCTTATCCACATTCTGAATAAAATTAAGCTCCTTAAGATCTATCCTCCCAAACTCCAGTTCTCTGAAAGGTTTCCCCCTGTCGGTTTCGAAAAAATATTCTGCAGATGCACTTTTGCTGTGAATCGGAAATATCCCTGCAGCAACTGTTATTTTTGTATTGTAAATCTCTTTTTCCGCAGCATCTCTTATCTCATCTTCCCGTATTCCGAATACAATTCCTTCTTTTTGCAGCCTTTTTACTATCATTTCCGGTGAAAGGTGTTCTCCTCCCTGTTTGCCTGGAGAAATCATAATCGTCGCACTCATATGGTCTGGGCTGATCTCAACTTCAATGGATGGGGAAAGAACTTCCCCTTCCGGCCATGGCGCAATCTGTACCGGTTCACCGCTTTGTTCCTCTATTATCGAGTGAAGAATATTTCTTCTCACTTTGGGAATCCCCAGGAGCTTAAGCTTGCCTTCGATCTCTTCAGGGTACAGTGGAGTACCTCCCTCAGTGCCAGGGAAAACTGCAAGATAGGCAAATCCGTCTTTGTAGTGGATGGTGAAGGGTCTGTTTGGTTTCATGATGAGTACAAGTATAGTAAGAGTATTATGCCGTTTCAAGAGAAGGAGTGTTTATTGATTTGAAATAGATGAGCTGCAGGAGTATAATGCCGGGAGGAGGGAGCAGAATCAAGTGATATCTGAAAAAAAACTGATCATTCCCCGCTTAAGATCCGCGGATGATCTGGAAAAGGATGGTGTATCAGCAGAGATCGGCGAGGTTAACTGGCCTGAGACCTATGGCTATAGACCTGAAGTAACCCTTTTCTGTGGATATACCGGTAGAGAAATAGTTTTAAAGTACCGGGTAAGGGAAGACTACGTTGCAGCGAAGCATACCCGGATTAATTCGGAAGTTTACCGGGACAGCTGTGTTGAGTTCTTTATCTCCCCGGGGGGAAGCCGTTACTATAATGTTGAGTTTAACTGTATCGGCACTGCCTATGCAGCCTTCGGCGGACCGGACCTGGCTGGCCGGGTTTTATTAGAAAAGAAAAAAGTATCTCAAATAAAAACGTTCTCTACTCTGGGAAACGGTTATATCGATACAAGAAAGAATCCTGAGCCCTGGGAGCTTACCGTGGCAATACCCTTTGCCCTGTTTGATGAAATAGACTTTGGTGAAATAGATTTGAGTAACCCCAAGGGGAGAACTTTCAGAGGCAACTTCTTTAAATGCGGTGACGATCTTCCTGTCCCCCATTACCTTTCCTGGAATCCGGTTACCAGGAAGGGAACACCCAATTTCCACCTGCCGGAGTATTTCGGGGAACTTCAGTTTGTGTGATTATTCTGCAAAGCACCCTATCCCTTGCATTAAAATCATTTTCGGGCTACCTTTTACCGGTAACTACCTGAAAAAGGGGGAGGGATCCGTTGAATATCGTACAGCAGGTTGAAAGGGTAAAAAAAGCACAGGTTTATCTTGGGGCGCTGTCCACTGAGGTTAAAAATAACGCACTTAAAAATATTTCAAACAGGCTCAAAGAAAAGGCTCCTGAAATTGCGGAAGCAAACAGGAGAGATCTGGAACAGAGCCGGAAGGAAAACTTACCTGAAGCCCTTCTCAAGCGGCTGAAGTTTGATGAAGCCAAGATTCAGGAAGTAAGGGATGGGATAGAGAGTCTTACGGGACTTGAAGATCCGGTGGGGAAGACCCTCAGTGCCAGGGAACTGGATAAAGGTCTTGAGCTTTTTCAGGTTAGCTGCCCAATAGGGGTTATAGGAATGATCTTTGAATCAAGACCTGATGCCCTGGTCCAGATTGCAACTTTGTGCCTTAAAAGCGGTAACGGAGTGATTCTTAAGGGAGGGCATGAAGCTGCCAATACGAACCGGGTTCTCAGTAGTATTATCCATTCAGCAAGTGTGGAAGCTGGACTTCCCGAGGGGTGGATAGCTCTTGCGGAGAGCAGGGAAGATGTAGCTGCAATGCTTGGGCTGGAAGATTCCATAGATCTTTTAATTCCCCGGGGCTCAAACAGCTTTGTAAAGTATATCATGAAGAACACCTCTATCCCGGTAATGGGCCATGCAGACGGTATTTGCCATCTTTTTGTGGATTCTGATGCAGATATCTCCATGGCTGTGGACATAACCGATGACTCAAAGACTCAATACGTTGCTGTATGTAACGCAGTGGAAACCTTGCTGGTAGACAGTAGAATAGCAGAAAGGTTTCTGCCGGAGCTGAAGAAAAGAATGGATGAAAAAAAGGTTGAATTGCGGGGTTGTGAAAGAACCGGCAGCATAATAGAGGTGAAAACAGCTACAGAAGAGGATTGGAGTACTGAGTATCTTGATTATATCCTCTCTGTAAAGGTTGTTGATTCGGAGGATGAGGCTATTGAGCATATCAATACCTACGGTTCCGGACATACCGACGGGATAATAACATCAGACAAGGTGAAAGCTTCCCGGTTTATGGATCTTGTCGATTCAGCGGATGTACTTTGGAATTGCAGTACCCGGTTTGCAGACGGTTTCAGGTATGGTCTGGGGGCGGAGGTAGGGATCAGTACAAACAAGATTCACGCCCGGGGACCGGTTGGTCTCGAAGGACTTGTCATCTACAAATGGAGATTGATCGGGAACGGTCATAGAGTTGGTGACTACTCCGGCGATAACGCGAAAAAGTATACCCATAAAAAACTTGTAAAGAGATACAATGAGGAATTTTAAAGAGTTAAAGAGGCTTGTTGTCAAGATCGGAACAAACCTCCTTACCCGGGATAATTCAATAGATATTCAGTATATCGAGAGTATATCGTCCCAGATTTCAGACTTAAGGATGAGGGGGGTTCAGGTGCTTCTGGTCTCTTCGGGAGCGATCGGAATGGGGGCGAGTCATCTCGGTCTGACATCCAGCATTACCGATATAAAAATGAGGCAGGCTTGTGCCGCCATTGGGCAGCCGCTGCTTATGCACCGCTACAGTGAATCTTTCGGAAAGTACGCTATCCCCATAGCCCAGGTTCTTCTTACCCGGGAGGTTCTGGACAACAGAAAAAGCTTTCTCAACTTAAAAAATTCAATTGAGACACTTCTTTCTCTCGGAGTAATCCCTATTATTAATGAAAACGACTCTGTCTCCACAGCGGAGATCGGAAATGCGTTTGGCGACAATGATTCTCTCAGTGCCCTGGTTGCCAGCAAAGTGGATGCCCAGCTCCTCATTCTGCTTACCGATATAGACGGACTCTACAACACGGATCCGCGGAAGGATAACTCTGCCAGGCAGATAAAAACGGTAGAAGAGATAACCGAGGAAACATTTTCTTTTGCCGGTTCAGCAGGGAGTACCTTTTCCACAGGGGGAATGAAAACCAAACTGAATGCTGCTGTCATAGCAGGGACGGCAGGCTGTAAAACAATAATTGCCCATGGAAAGAAAGATAATATTCTTGAAAGAATCCTTGACGGGGAAGATGAGGGTACCCTGTTCATGCCGGGAGAGAAAATTTCAGCCAGGGCACGATGGATTCTTAACAGTGTTCCTAAGGGCAGGATAAATGTGGACGGTGGTGCTGTAGAAGCGTTAAAAAAACACAAAAGCCTGCTACCCTCAGGGATTGTCACGGTTGAAGGGGTTTTTGACTCCGGTGATGTAGTTTCAATAAATGGTATTGCCCATGCAGTCTGTTCATTTACCAGCACTGAGATTGAAGCTCTTGTGGGTAAACATTCAAAAGAGATTAAGCGGATCCTTGGTTTAGGAAGGAGGGATGTGATCGCCAGGCCGGAAGATATTGTCTTTTTGTAAAACCTGTCGATACTATACATTATGAAGAATGCCGTTGTTGTAAATGCACTGAATATTAGTGAGTATGCCTTTAAAGAACTGTCCGGAGGAGAAAATTCTTTTTCCCTGTTATTAAAAAAAGCGGAAAAACTCCCGGATGTGGAGGAACTCTTCGTATTTTCCACCGAAAATCTTGATTCCAGGATTAATTTTACCCAGGTAAAGCAGACCTTTCCGGGTATGGCCCAGCTGTTGGAAACGCTTTTACAGCGCACCGGCGAGGGGCGGTTTGACAATATTTTTTACCTTTTTGGCGATACCCCTTTGATTGATCCCAATGTAGCAGAAAGGATGTACTCAAACCATAAAAAATACTTTGCCTCATATACCTTTGCCGAAGGGTTTCCTTATGGGCTTGCTCCCGAGATTCTCAAGACCGATATATTCCCCCCTCTCATCCGTCTTGCAGAGAAAGAGAGTTTTCCGGTAAGCAGGGACGGAATTTTCGAGGTAATAAAAAAGGATATAAACTTTTTTGATATAGAAACAGAGCTTTCAGAGAAAGACCAGCGGATGCTGAGGGTATCTTTAAGCGCCGATACCAAACGTAATTTCAATCAGCTGAAACGTATTATCGATGCCGGGGGAAAAGACGAGTCTTCGATAACCGGTATTCTGGATACACGGGGTGATATTTTACGTGGAGAACCAGCCTTTGTAAATGTACAGATCTCGGGTAGTTGTCCCCAGGCATGCTCCTACTGTCCCTATCCGGAGGTGAACAGGGATCTTTTAACCAGCAGGGATTATATGTCGCTAAAAAACTGGAAAACCATTCTTACAAAGGTACAGGAATACAGCGATGATGCAGTGTTCAGCATTTCGCTATGGGGAGAACCATCTCTTCACCCTGATATCCCTGCATTAGTAGAAGCTCTTCTTGCGCATGAGAAATTTTCCCTGATCATTGAGACCTCGGGAATAGGGTGGAAGAAAGAAGTTCTGGATAGGCTTAAAGAGTTGGATGATGGCAGATTAACATGGATACTCTCGTTGGATGCGGAGAACAGGGAAAGCTACCGCACTTTAAGAGGTGAAGGATGGGACGAAGCTCTTGAGGCTGCTGATTACCTTTCAAAAGCCTACGGGGAAAGGTTTTACATACAGTCGGTCCGGATGAAGAGTAACGAGGAGCACCTTGAAAAGTTTTTTAGAAAGTGGAAGGACAGGGGGATCAATACAATCATCCAGAAATATGATAACTTCTGCTCAGTTCTTCCTGATAGAAAGGTTACTGATATTTCCCCCTTAAAAAGAAATCCATGCTGGCATATTAAAAGGGATCTTACTGTCCTCCTTGATGGTACCGTTCAATTATGCAGGGAAGATCTAAAGAATGAATTTTCTCTGGGTAATATTCTTACTGAAAACCTTGCTGCCATCTGGGAGAGAGGGATGCCCCTGTATCAAAAGCATCTGGAAGAAGATTATCCTGAAATTTGCAGGAAGTGTGATGAGTACTATACCTACAACTTCTAACAAGGTCCGGGTCCCCTACACCATCGTCGGGGAAAAACGGAGCGACAAGAACCTTTTACTCTCCCCGGCACTGAGCCTACTCGTTCTAAACAGGGGAGGACGTCCTTTTAAAGCGGATTATCTGAAGACCCTTGAGAAACTTGGTCCGATTGAGATCCTCTCTGTAGAGGGGGCTGCTCCGGGGTATGATATCGAAGCTCTTGCGGGACGGTTTCCCGGGGTGCGTTTTTTACTGTTCCAGGAAGAAGTTTCCATTGGAGAGCAGATTAATATAGGGATGAAAGAAGCCACCGGAAGAAATGTTCTTGTAATATGGAACGACATGAAACCCGGATATGTTCTTTCTCCGAGATTTCTGAAATCTTTGGAAGAAGCGGATGTCCTGTGTCAGGTTCCTGTATTGCAGAACAACAGGCTTGAGATTATTCCTTCGATAAAAGCTCCTGCTTTTTATAAAAAAAAGCTGAAGGTCCTCTCACTTATGCCGGCATCGAGTATGATGGAGTCTCTGTATCCTTTTGATTATACCGGGATATACCAAAAGAAGAGGTTTTTTCTTACCGGGGGATTCGATCATACCATAAAAAGCAGTTACTGGCAGCAAATGGACTTCGGTTTCAGAGCTCATCTATGGGGAGAAAAGATTGTCTGCAACACCTCCTTGAAGGTATCGTATCTGGGGAAAGAGGGGCTTGAGGATACTACTCCGGATGACAGTTACAGACTGTTTTATCTTAAAAACCTCTCTCTGCGGTATTCCGGTGACGCTGCTGTTTTATCCTCCTGGGCGTTTGTCCGGTTTTATCTCCGTTCAGGTTCACCTTTCTTCAGTGCGCTGAAGGATTTCAGGGAGGTAAAAAAATGGGTAGGTATCAACAAGTACCGGTTTATCTGTGATGCCCTTTCAATAACCGACCTCTGGGAGATAAAAGGGGAATGACAGGGGTATTTTTACAGGTCCGTCTGGACTCATCCAGGCTCCCGGGGAAAGCTGTTCTGGATCTTGGAGGAAGAACGGTAATCGAACATGCCATGGCTGCCTTGAAAACGGTAGATGCTGAAGTCTTTGCTTTGCTCACTGATCAGGACAGCAGGAAGGCTCTTGATTCTCTTGCTGAAAAAAGCGGATTCGATGTTTTTTGCGGAGACAAGAATGATGTTCTTAAAAGGTATGCGGATGCTGCGGTTTTTTTCGGAGTTGATACTTTGATACGGGCAACAGGGGACAATCCTTTGGTAAGCGGGGAGATGGCACAGAGAATTCTGGACATTCACCAGGAAGCAGATGCTGATTTCAGCTGTTTTACGGGACTTCCTCTTGGAACAGGGGTGGAGGTAGATAAGGTTTCAGCTCTCCTTTTTGCTGCCGAACATGCTGTCGATCCATACGAGCGGGAGCATGTGAATCCCTATTTATACCACAGGGAGAATGAGTTCCTTATTAATAAGGTGCCTTGTCCGGAAGAGTATTATCTCCCTGAAGCAAGAGTAACTCTTGATACAGAGGATGATTACCGCTATCTTTCCGGTGTTTTCATGGAACTCTACCGGGGTGTCCCTATCGGAATTGAAGAGTTGACTACATTTTTAAGAGAAAATGAAAGAAATCGTTCAACAACTGTAAAGGGGTAACCTCAAGGATGAGAAAGCGGATTCTGCTCATACCTTCCTGCAGGGAAGGTAATGGTACCGGACATCTAAAAAGAATGCTTAATCTATATACTGTCCTCTCTAAAACTTGCCATACCAGGATATATCTTCCCTGCAGCAGCCCTTCAGAGGGATATACAGCAATGCTGAAAGGAAAAGTGAAACAGGATGCACTGTTCGCCGGGATCTTTCCCCCAGATGAAACCTTTGATTTTATAGTCGTGGATAAAAGACAGACCTTGAGATCCGAGTTTCGAGACTGGGATGAACGGGGAATTCTTATCGGGATTGATGAAGGGGGGGAGATGAGGAATCATTTCCCCTACCTTATTGATATACTCCCAACTGCAGCGGGAGAAACCCCTCCGAATATATCCTGCCCGGGATTCCTTGACCTGCCTACTTATAAATTCCAAAAAAGTAATGACTATATTCCTCCTGCCAGGGGGTTTGGGGCTGTTCTTATCACCTTTGGAGGTGAAGATCCTGCTCACTTGACAGAGGATACTCTACAGGTTCTTGTCTCTGATCTCGGAATTGCTTTTAAGGATATAACTGTCGTCCAAGGTCCGCTCTTTGGCAGCAGGAACCTCCGGCAGGGAGAGGTTTTTCTTTTAAAAAGTCCGGAAAACCTAAAGGACATTCTGTACAAATATGATACTGTTTTTACCTCCTTCGGGCTTACTGCTTATGAGGCGGCTGCTGCGGGGAGCAGGGTAATACTTATCAATCCCACCCCGTACCATAGAGAGCTTTCCCAAAAGGGCGGATTCTCAGAAGCAGGTACCGGAAAGGTGAATAAACGAAAACTGCGGAGACTTTTTCATAATCCGGAAAAAATACGTCAACCGGAGGTAAAGGGGTCTGGCTGTTTTGAAAAAACACTCTCTGAACATATTCTTTCACTCAATCCTGTGAAACCTGCTGTATGTCCAGTTTGCGGCAGCAGGTCTGAAACAGGGAAAGAACGGTTTCCCGGAAAGTCTTTTTTTTCATGCGGATCCTGCGGTATTGAGTATCTCGTTTCTTTTAAGAATAAGGGGAATTCCTACATAAAGGATTACTTTTTTTCCGAATACGAAAAACAGTACGGAAAGTCTTATCTGGATGATTTTCCCGTTATACGAAGAATGGCTGAAAAACGGCTTGCGATTATATCCGGGATTATTGCAAAAGGGAATCTGCTGGACGTGGGATGTGCCTATGGTCCCTTCCTCCTAGAGGCCCGTAGTGCAGGCTATAACCCTGCAGGGTTGGAATTAGTTGCTGAAGCTGCTGAATATACGGAGAAAAAGCATGGCATCCCCGTAATTCTATCCTCCTTTGAAGAGGCGGATATTGAGGCGGAATATGATATCGTAACCATGTGGTATGTTATTGAACACTTTGAAAATCTTGATGAGATTCTTAAAAAAGTAAATAAAATAGTCAGGGATGGGGGACTTTTTGCCTTTTCTACACCAAACAGTTCTGGTATAACAGGAAAAAGCAGACGGGAAGTGTTCTTTTCGAA
>JANTFL010000008.1 GCA_024763455.1 Sediminispirochaeta sp.
CGACCATGTCCACCGCTCTTTCCTTCTTTGACGGATACCGTACAGAAAGGCTGCCGGCCAATTTGCTGCAGGCCCAAAGAGATTACTTCGGCGCCCATACATACGAGCGAATCGACAAACCCCGGGGAGAGTTTTTTCACACTAACTGGACAGGAACAGGCGGAAACGTTTCTTCTTCTACCTACAATGCATAGAATATTATGCCAGAAAAGCCCCTTCCAGGATCCCCTCTCCCAGGGTGGGGTGAATAAACAGATTATTGAGAATCTCTCTTTTTGAGACCCTTTTTGTTAACAGCAGCCCGGAGGCAGACATAATCTCCGATGCGTTTTCTCCGGTCATCCATATGCCGAGGAGCTGTTCTTTCCCGTCAAAGAGAAGTTTTATGAACCCTGTTCCCATCCCTCTGGAATACCCCCGCCAGGAATTCTTGAGAGCAAAACTCACGGCTTTGTATTCTGTACCCGATTCTTTAAGTTCCCATTCCTGCTTCCCTGCCCCTGCGATCTCCGGAATGGAAAACACTGCACGGGGAAGGGTACTATAATCTTTAGGGGCTGCCTTTCCATTGAACCCTTCGGTAATAAAGGCTCCCTGCTGTATGGCTATGTGAGCCATGCCATGCAGTCCGTTTATATCTCCTGATGCAAAAACCCCGGAGATGTTCGTTTCCAGTTTTTTATCGACAGGAATACCCCATGGTGAATAGTCAATACCGGTTTTATCCAGTCCCCGGGGAAAATTCGGAGCTCTCAGTCCGGTGACAAGCACTTTTTCTGATCTGAGGATATCCCCTTTTTCAGTAATCAGTTCAGCACAATCACCACCAGCCGTCAAAGAAACAACCTTAACACCACTTTTTAGAACGGTACCCTGCTTTCCAAGAGAGTTAAGCAAAGGCTGGACCAGATCCCTGTCATTACGGGGAAGAATTTCACGTTCCTGCTCAACAACTGTAACCTTTACCCCCAGGAAAGTAAATATGGAAGCAAACTCTATCCCCTCAACATTACCCCCGATTATGATCATTTTTTCAGGGAGGTCCTTGAGGTTAACTGCTTCTCTGTGGGAAATAATACGGTCTCCATCAAGAAGAATACCTTCCGGTGCGGAGGGGGAGGTCCCTGTTGCTATCACTATCCTGTCTGCACGAATTGTCCTGTTATCAATTTGAAAAACTCTTTCAGATACAAAAGAACCGTCGCCAAAGACTGTTTCCACTCCGGCTTCTTTTAACCGCCCCAGAACTCGAGCTTCAATCTGCCGGCCGTCTGTTTTGTCATCAAAAAGGAAGTTTCCGGGCCTAAGGATACCGCCGGGATGCCTACCCTGAAACATACTATTGTACTTTTGAAAAACCTTTATCCTGTCCAGAATTTTTTTTACCGGGAGGCATCCATCCCTGAATCCGGTTCCTCCCCAACTTCTGTTCTCAATAACAGCAGTAGCATATCCCTTTTTTGCACAGCTTAAAGCTGCATACAATCCCGCCGGTCCGCTTCCTAACACAAGACAGTCGTAGTGTTTTCCCTTCTCCATACCTTTAACAATACCACATATAAATAACAGTAATACAATTTTTTTAATTTTTTACGGAATTATTATTCCAGAATAGTTACTTGAAAGGAGAATGCTATTCCCGTAAACTACAATGAAAGTACCATAACGGGAGAGAGTAGTGAAAAAAGAGCGTTACGCCCTTGTCCTCGCCGGAGGCGGTGCCAAAGGGGCATATCAGATCGGAGCATGGAAAGCTTTTCTGGAACTGGGGATACAGTTCGATGCTGTAGCCGGAGCCTCTGTCGGAGCTCTTAATGCTGCCCTCATTGCACAGGGAGACTATAAAAAGGCAGATGAATTGTGGGATGCCATATCTCTGGACAAGATTGTATGGATCCCTCAGGATCTGGTCGAACAGGGTAAACTTTATGTAAGCAAGCGGAATTTAAGACACCTTAAAGAACTGAATAAATCAATCATCAAACATGGCGGTCTTGACTCAACGCCACTGCTCAATCTGATTAAATCAACACTGAATGAAAAAGGGATACGTGAAAAAGGGATGGATCTGGGGCTTGTTACCTTTAATGTGGGAAAACTGAAACCGGTAGAGCTTTTTCTTGATTCCATTCCCGAGGGGCGGCTCGCCGATTACCTGCTGGCCAGTGCCTCTTTCCCCGCATTCAGAAGGACAACAATAGACGGTAACAAATACACCGACGGGGGGATATATGACAACATCCCCTACCGGCTGATCAAGAATAGAGGCTATAAAAATATTATTGTTGTGGATATCTCCGGCGCAGGAATAAACCGGCGTCCCGATATAATTGGAACTACAACAACCTATATCAAAAACTCCGTTGATAGAGGAGGTATTCTGAATTTCAATCCCGAAATACTGAAAAGCTTAAGGACCCTGGGATATCTGGACACATTAAAGGTTTTCGGAAGGATTAAAGGGATAAAATATTTTTATCATGATGTCGAGCACACAAGAAAAAAAATCGGAGAACTACTATCCACAAGGACTGATAAACTGAGAGAACTGCTGCCCGGGGACTATGAAAACAGGAAAGATCTTGTCGAAGTACTGGTAGATTTAAGTGCAGATTTCCTGGGGTTGGAAATAATCAGGGAATATACTCTGGATGAAATTGTAGCAGATATAATTACTAAGAGCCATTCACTCAGGAAACCTGTAAAAATCCCTTCGGTGGGATATTTTTTAAAACTGTTGAACGAAAATCTTACTTCTTTAAAACTTTCATAACGTAAGGAACCGTATGTTTAGGGCTTACTTTGTACCAGCTCTCCAGGATATTACCTTCTTCATCAATAAGAAAAGATGAACGGATTATTCCCATATAGCTCTTGCCGTAAAGTTTCTTCTCTCCCCAGACACCAAAGGCCTCGGCTGTTTTATGATCCTCATCGCTCAAAAGAGGAAACTGAAGATTGTATTTCTCGGCAAATTTTTTCTGTTTATCCACAGGATCGGGGCTGATACCGATAACAGCTGTATTCAGAGAATCAAAATCCTCTCTTGCCTCTTCCACTGCACAGGACTGAGTTGTGCATCCGGGGGTATTTGCTTTGGGATAAAAATAGATCATGACTTTCCGTCCCCGGTAATCACTCATGGAAACATCATTCCCGTTCTGATCCTTGAGAGTGAAAGAAGGAACTTTATCCCCCGCTTCAATTTTTCTCATTATTTCCTCCGTATCTTCTGTTTTTATTACTTTAAATATACTATTATAGTTTTCATGAAATCAACAACACTTGAAGTGTACCATAACGATGATCTCCTTTTCAGCAGCAAGGGGAAATGGCTGCATCCCCTCTTCGAACTTGAAGATTTCCTTAAAAAAGGACCTATTCCAACAGGGGATCTTATTATAAAGGACAAGATTATCGGCAAGGCATCTGCAATGATGATATACAGACTTGGATTCAATACCGTTGAAGCGGGTACAATGAGTATTCCTGCCAGAGATTTTTTTATTAAAAACGAAGTGGTCTTTACCTATGACACCCTCGTCGATCTCATTGCCTGCAAAACCGAAACTTTACTAAAGGATATAAATGACCCTGAAAAAGCATATCGTATTCTAAAAGAGAGGGCAGGAAGGTGAAAATTTCGCACTGGTATCTGGCACTTGATCTTGGAACGGGGCTGGGAACAAAATTAACCCTCTTCAAAGGTCTTGATCAGCAGAAAAGTGAGGCGGTTCTTAAAATAGAAGAATACGGCGGCAGTTTTGATTCCTACACCAATGCTGTGGAGAATTCGATTGGAGAGCTCCTGGAAAAAAACAATCTTTCCATACAGGATATCACCTCAGCCGGTATTGCTAGTGCCGGAATACTTAAAAGTGACGGTACTTTTCAGCTGATACAAAACTACCCGGTATTCAATGGCCATAATCTTAAAGAAGCTTTGGAAAAAAAGCTTGGGATTCCTGCTGCAATTGACAACGATGCCAACGCCGGCGGTCTTGCCGAGTGGAGTATACTCCGGATGGAACTTCTTTACTGGGTTTTCGGAGGCGGCTGGGGAGGATCCTGGATCTCCCGGGATGGAGAAGTCCGCTTTCCATCCCATAACTGGGACGGGAAAGATGAATCACTTCATCCGACAAACGAACCGGGGTATGTGATCCCCTTAAACAAACTGGATCTTAAGAATTTGTTCTATGAAGTACATGCTTCATATGAAAGGTTTGAACGAATCCTCCTTGATGAGAAGGGTGAATCTTCCTTAGTCGGACCATTCGGCTGTGAAGATACAATCAGGGCGGAATTGATTCTTTCAGGTCCCGGAAGATGCAGATTGTTCAGAGCTATTGTCGGGGATGATGACTTTTATGAACGGTTTCTTGATATCAAGGAATCAGAAAAGATGACTGATCCTTCGGTTGCCGGCATGTATATAAGCAAGCTGTCCGGGATGAGGGTTGAGTCTGCAATTAATACTGACAGGCTGTATGGCAAGATTCTTGCCTTGGCAACACGAGAGATGCTGAAACGGGCAATAAAAGACGGGATGCCTAAAAATATTCCTATATGTCTCGGCGGAAAGCCGAGCTATGCGCTGCCCTATTTTGGTCCATCTACACAGCGGGTTCTCGGCAAGATGGGATTTATGAATTATCTTCGTCCTTCTGTAATTGATGAACGGGGAATAAATGCTAACCTCATGGGAGCTGCCGTTCTTGCAGCTAAAAGAGCCGGAGACCTTTAAATATGAAACGGAGTACCCGAAAATAATTCCGGATACTCCCTGTTTTTTGATTTTACGCTTTATCTCAAACAGATACTTCTTGCTACACTCTCGGCAGCTATAATAATAGGATACATGGTGGGTGCTGCAGTCAGCAGCGGATGTGTTCCTACCTGCAGCGTTGCAAGTTCCACTGCAGTCATCCCTTTCTGAATAGCCAGGCCGAGTATATTGATAAGCTCCCCGGCGGATTTCCCTGTAACGACCTGAGCACCAAGCAATATGCCGTTGTGCTTTGAAAAAACGAGCTTGACAGTCTGAACTGATTTATCCTTGAGTGTCCCCGGATGTCTGTCTATAGCAGAAAATTTCCCAACCTCCACTTCAAATCCTTCGACCCGGGCGGTTGCTTCTGTGACCCCTGCAGCTCCCATGGCAAGGCCATTTATGGCAGATGAGAATATTGAAATATTACCTTTATTTCCCCTGATAACCTTCAAACCGTAAAGGTTGCAGCCGGCAACCCTGGCGTCAAATGTTGCAGTAGAAGCCAGCATAAGTTTTGTAGACTTCCGGGTAAAGAAATCCTTATGCTCTGCACAGTCCCCTGCAGCAAAAACATCTTTTTCCGATGTCCTTAAGTATTCATCCGTCCAGATGCTCCCGTTTTTCCCGATAAAGAGTCCTGCTTCCTTCGCAATCTCCGTATTCGGTCTGTATCCGATGGAAACAATAACAGCATCCGCTCCGATTGCTTCACCATTTTCCAGTTCAATAGCAGAGACCTTTCCTCCTGAGGAGATAAATCGTTTTACCCTGCTGCTTACTTTGATGGAGACTCCGTTCTCCTTCAATTTGTCAGCGACAAGAGAGGCAACATCCTCATCAAACGCAAGAGGGAGAACTCTGTCCAATGCTTCCACAAGAGTTACCTCTTTCCCATCCTTGCAGATTTCGTCACTTACCTCGACTCCGATGAAACCGGCTCCGATTACAACAACCTTCTTTGCCTTTTTTACCTTTTCAAGCACTCCCTTCAAATAACCGTAGTCCTTTGGAATGGTAAAGACTCCTTCACTCTCTATTCCTTCGATAGGAGGAATAAAGGGTGATGAGCCCGTTGCAAAAACAAGCTTTTCATACTCAACAGACTCTTTCAGGGTAAATACTTTTTTTGACCCGATATCTACCCGCACAGCTTCGTCGATAAGGAAATCGATACCCAGTTTTTTTAACGGATCTATTCCCATAATGTCATCGTCTATGTTATCCAGCCTTGAAAATATATAGGGGATACCGCAGGGAACCAGAGATATCTCCTCTTTTCTTATTATAAGAACCTTTTTGTCCGGAAAAGCAAGCTTTGCACTCTTTGCAGCTATCAATCCCGCTGCTGATCCGCCGATTATAACTACATCGTATTTCATTACATTCCTCCAATGTGTTTGATAAAATCTTTTATCTAAATATAGTACCACATTAGAGAAATGTAAACTTATTTCTACACATTTTCACAATATTTTTACATTTATTACTTTATTAAAATAATAATATTTAAAACGACCGCTTATGCATAGAGAAATCCCCTTAGAACACCACTTTCTTCAGCTGTTCCGGATCAAGACGGAATGATGAACCAATTCCCTCTAAAAACCGGTGACTCTCCATCAAATGAATAGCCATATCAGAAACCAGAATTTTTTCTCCCGATTTCTTATCCGTAATTTCAGCTGTTACCTTCTTGAAAATTCCGTCTTCAAAGGGACATGGCAGGGGGCCTCTCGATTCAAAGGTTTGGACAAGCCACCTCTCTTTTACCGTAACAGCTTCTCCAAGTCCTTTACGCCCCTCTTCCATCAGTTCTCTCAGCAGTTTTGCACTCTCCTCATAATCAAGTCCATATTTACGCATTTCCTCTTCATCCCTGACGATAATATCTTTTAGAGAACGCTTTTCATCTCCCAGAAACCCGTCTGCTGTAATAACACCGGGCTGCATATTTTCCTGCGCTTTTTTCAATTCAGGTGACATTTTCATAGAGTGACCTCCTAGGCAAATTTATCATAATATATCTTTTCCAGCGGGATACCGTTTGCAGTCATAACATTGTTACAGGCAGCTATCATCCCCGGACTTCCACACAGATATCCTTCTTTATCACGGTCTGCTCTCATCTTTTCCTTTATATATCTGTCAAGAACATCTGTAATCAGCCCGGTCTCGCCATCCCAGCCGGCCCCTTCCTGCGGTTCAGATAAAGCAGGAACAAAATGGAAATTCTCCCACTTGCTGTCCAGTTCCTTCATCTCTTCGAGATAAAAAAGATCTTTTGTTGTCCGTGCTCCGAAAAAGTACCACACTTCTCTATCCAGTTCCCCTTTCTCATACATATCAAACAGAATTGATTTAAAAGGAGCCATCCCCGATCCCCCGGCGACACAAACCATCGTTGCGTCTGTTTCACGTCTTTCAAAATCACCGAAAGGCCCTATGAGCTCAACTTCATCTCCTTCGGACAAGTAGTTATGGACCCATGTCGTTGCAATCCCTCCGGGAACCAGACGGATTAAAAGCTCTATCACTCCCTTATCTGAAGGCTTTGATGACATAGAGTATGCCCGCTGAGTGCTGCCTTTTATCTTTCCGTAAGGAGGGACGACTATCTGGACGTACCGGCCTGCTTTGAAATCAATCTCCTCTCCCTGAAGATCAAATACAACTTCCTTAATATCATGGGTCACATCCTTAATACTTTTAACCTTTGTGTTGTATTTTTTTACATTGAAAAGTTCATCAGGTATGCGTATTTGTATGTTTTCCTTCACCTTGACCTGGCATGCAAGACGTACGTTCTGGGCCATCTCCTCTTCTGTCAGATAGGGAACCTCAGTGGGCAGATGCGGTCCGACATCACTTTCAACCCTGCACTTACAAGCTCCGCAGCTTCCCCTCCCTCCGCAGGCTGAGGGGATAAAGATTCCCTCTGCAGCTAAAGAGGAGAGCAGCTTGTCTCCCCCCTTTACCGTTAATGTCTTTTTACCGTTTATATCTATCTCAACATCCCCGTAGTTGTTGACGATCCTGTCAACGATACCGATAACAGCTCCGAGAACGGCCGCTATAACACCGACAGCAACTGGTGCAATTAAAAAATTCATATTCCCTCCCCCTTACTGTACGCTGAGCATCCCGGAAAATCCGATGAATGCCATAGCCATGAACCCAATTGTTATTAGAGTAATTCCCGGGCCTTTTAGACCTGCTGGAACAGGAGCCTTAAGCAGCTTTTTCTGTATGGCAGAAAGAGCCAGGATTGCCAGCCACCACCCCAGTCCGGATCCGGCGGAAAAGAATACTGTCTGGATGAAACTGTAGCTCCTTATCTGCATAAAAAGGGCAACCCCCAGGATTGCACAGTTAACCGTAATAAGGGGAAGGAAGATCCCCAGGGCCATGTAAAGAGCAGGAGATACCCTGTCAATAACCATCTCAAGAACCTGAACTGTAGCGGCAATAACAATAATAAATATGATATATCTCAAGTAAAGAAGATCAAGAGGGATAAGAACGTACTTCAGAATCACCCAGTTCAACATAGAGGTAAGAACAAGCACAACGGTTACCGCAAGTCCAAGACCGTTGGAAGACTTCATATCCTTTGATATGGATATAAAGGAACACATGCCAAGAAAGTTGGCCAGCAGTATATTACTTGTAAAAATCGATGCAAAAAACAGAACAAATGGATTTATGTCAGGACTCATTTCCTACCCCCTTCATTTTTCAGCATTATTGTTTTGGAAATCCAGATAAAGGTTCCAAGAAGGAAAAATGCGCTTGGCGCCATAACCATAATGGTCCAGTGTGTAAATCCTTCTGGCAGCACACTCATTCCGAAAAGGGTTCCGAAGCCTAAGAGCTCCCTGACAAAGGCAATTATCATTAAAACCCACATGTATCCTAACCCGGAAGTTATTCCGTCCCAGAATGATAGCAGCGGGCCGTTTGACTGGGCAAATGCTTCCGCCCGGCCCATTATTATACAGTTGGTAATGATCAGCCCTACATAGGGTCCTAACGCTTTGCTTACATCCGGCAGATACGCTCGTAACAGGATGTCAACAATGATTACGTAAAAAGCAATTATCAAGGTCTGAACAATCATTCGGACCTTTCTTGGAATAAGGTTTTTTAAAAGAGAAACAGTAACATTGGTAAACCCGGTTACAAACATAAGACCTACCGTCATTATAACCGTATTTATGAGATTGTTCGTAACCGCCAGGGTTGAACAAATACCGAGTATTTGAATAAAAACAGGATTACTGTACCAAATATTTTCTTTTAATATTTTTGATGGAGAATCTGCCATTAGTTCGTACCTCCGATCATCTTTTTCAATTCATCAATCTTGCCATTTACAATAACCTCTATTGCACTGCTTGTTCTCGAAGCGCCGGTAATACTGTCCACTTTACTGTTATCAGGGTCAGTGTCTCCACTTCCGCCTCCACGGCTTACCTCGATTTTAGCGGAAATACTTTCTCCCCGGAACTGATCAAGAAACCACTTTTCCTCGATCCTTCCTCCAAGCCCGGGTGTTTCATTGTGGGATATTATGGCCAGCCCCACCATTCTTTTAAGATCTGCGGTAACTGCGATAACCCCTGTAATAGTGCCCCACAAACCGTTTCCCGAGAAGGGACTTACAATGATCTTTTTACTGTCAATAGTTGTTGTATTGTAGGGGGCTTTTTCGTTAAAAGAGGGGAAAGCTTTTTTAAAAGCAGATTCTATCTTCCCCGGATCATCAATTTCTATCCCGGCAGCAGACAAATAGGCCTTTGCCTCTGTAATCCTGGCGTTTTCTGCTACCTTTTCCTTCGTTGCTCCATACGCCAGGGAAAGCAGAAAAACAAACAGGAAGGCAATTATAAAGGAGAAAACCACCGTATAGATAATTCCGTCTTTTTTCATTTTACCGCCCCCTTTGCAACAGATGCCTTCTTTCGTTTTTCAAACTTTCCTCCCCACTCGTCAAAAAGCGAAGCAAAGGTATTGCCCATCAGGATTGCAAAGCTTGCTCCTTCGGGGAATAGGGAAAAATCCCGCACAAGGACGAAAACTGTTCCTATAAGAATACCGTACAGCAGCTGTCCTGTTTTTTTCTTGGCCGCAGAAACCGGGTCTGTAGCCATAAACACAGCAACAAAAAGTATACTTCCGGAAAGAAGACTCTGCAGGACAGGAACAGGAGAAAGCCCTGTATAGAAAAAGATACCCTGCAGAACGGTAAAGGAAATCAATGTTGACAGGATTATCCGCCAGCTTGCTGTCTTGGTATATATGAGATATACCGCTCCCAAAACTATGAGAATAACACCGCTCTCACCGATCGATCCCGGGCGGATTCCTGTAATAAGGCTCTGAAGAGTGGGGAAAACACCAAGCGACATCTCTTTGAGGGGAGTCGCGGTACTCACTGCATCTACAGCTGCCCTGCCGAAGGAGCCGGGAACCATCCATCCCCCGGTCATCACCGTGGGAAAGGTCACATAAATAAATAACCTGCCGGTGATTGCCGGATTAAATATATTCCTTCCGAATCCGCCGTAGATACTCTTGCCGAAAAGAACACCAAAAACAATCCCGACACCGGCTATCCACAATGGAACCATCGGGGGCAGTGAAAGAGTATACAGCAGACTTGTTACAAGGACAGCTTCAGACACCTTCTGCTTCCGCTGTTTCATGAAAAGGAATTCCGTCAGAATCCCGAATAAGAATACAACTGCCCCAAGGGCTAACGGCCGCCATCCATAGAGATATATCGAAAACAAATATAAAGGAAGAAGTGCGTACAGCATCTTCCTCATCATAAGTTGTTTTTGGAACACAAAAAACCTCCTGAAGTCATAGTAAAGGCTTTATTACCTTAAGAATAACTGCTATTCTATTCCATATTTAATCAATATGCAAATATTTAAAAAGGGATATATGAAAGCTATAGGAATTATTAAAGAGATCAACAGCAGTTTTACCGAGATTGAAGTATTCGGGGATGACGAGGGCTGTGCTTCATGTTCAACAGGGAACTGCGCATCCTGTGCAGCATCGGGAAAATCGAGGATTTACAAAGCTGTAAACAGCCTGAATCTTGAGTTACAGTCAGGGATCCCTGTAGAGATTGAACTCCCTGCAGGAAAAGCAGCAGCTGCCTTTTTGAGAGTTATTGTACTTCCGCTGGTACTTTTTTTTGCCTGTTACTTTGCAGCCGACTTAACCGGACTGACATCGGCTGGGTTTAAAATCGCCGCTGGCTTTTTTGGCCTTTTGGCAGGATTTGCAGCGAATTTTTTAATACCCGGGAAGATGAAACATCGGGAAATGCCGGTAATCACAAAGATACTGTTTGAGCGGAGGTAACCCGTTTTCCCCTTACTGGCCCTCTTAATTTCGATACTTTCCAGCATAGTTTCTGCGTTGCTTTTTTATCTGAAGTATACATACACAACAGTGGGGACTCTGTTTGATATCTATTTTTATATCCTGCTTCTTGTTTCAACAGGTATATCTGTTTCTCTTTTCTTTGCACACACTTCTATCTCCCGGTTTATTTTTCTTTTACTGCGCTTTTTTTTAATTTTTCTTCTCTGCTATCCGTTAAAAAGTTATCTTGAAGTATACCTGCTCCTTATGTCGGCGCTTATTGTAGAAGCATCCTTTTATCTGGAAATCCCCACAAGTGCTATTATACAGGCTGTGTTCGTCATCGGGTTTCTTTTTTTCCAGAAAAAGGGTAAAGCCTGGGGAATCACTATTAACCCTGCTCCATTCACCGCACGCATTGCATCAGCATTCATTCTTGTCATTACAGGATGTTTAAGCCAGCTTATTAAAAGGGGGTACTCAAAGAATGCGTTACTTATGCGTAGAATACAGCACCTGGATTCTGCAATCAGTCAGCTGAGTAACGCCAATATAGGTTTTCAGAGCTATGTAAAAACCCTGGAATTTCAGGTTCTCATGAATGAACGGAAACGGGTATCCCGGGAAATACATGATACAGTGGGGTATGCACTGACAAACATAATAATGATGATGGAAGCTGCAGTACGGCTACCGGATAAAGACAAGGAGAAACGAAAAGAACTTTTTACGTTAACACGGTCACAGGCACAAAAAGGTCTTGAGGAAACAAGAGCAGCTTTACGGCAGTTGAGAAATGAACAAATCGTTCAGCTTGAGGGGATCGGTATGATTGAAGAGATGGTGGAATCATTCCGGAAAGCAACAGGGGTAGAAATTATTGTAGAATACGGCAATTTCAATGATTTTACAAATAAAGAGATCTATGCTATTATTTTCAGAATAATTCAGGAAGGGATGACTAATGCTATCAGACATGGGATGGCCTCAAAAATACGTATTTCTTTCTGGAATACAGGTCCCTCGCTGAATGTTACCATCCATGATAATGGAATTGGAGCTGAGCAGATTGTTGAAGGGATTGGTATTGCAGGGATGAAAGAAAGACTTGAAAGCATCAACGGGACGTTAACAATCCAGAAAGCTCCGGATGGATTTAAGGTAATTGCTTTAATTCCATACAAGGATAATGATAGTGAAGATCAAAGTACTTCTCGTTGATGACCAAATCCTCTTTATAGAAAGCCTAAAAAGTGTACTTGAAACAATTGCTGAAGATATTGTCATTACAGAACTCGCACACAACGGGAAGGAAGCTCTTGAAAGTATAAAAAAAGACCCGCCGGAAATTGTTTTGCTTGATGTAAGAATGCCTGTTATGGACGGTGTGGAGACAGTCAAGATAATACATAAAAAATATCCGGATATCAAAGTAATGATGCTGACTACCTTCGATGATGATGAATATGTTCACGAAGCATTGAAATACGGTGCTGCCGGATACATGCTTAAGGATGTACCTCCGGAAAACCTTGTTGATTCCATCCGTGCCATAAAAGCCGGAACTGTTCAGATATCTCCCCGTATCATGGTAAAACTTGTTGATTTTTCAGACGCAGAAGCACTGCCAGCTCAGGCAAAAGACAGTATAAAGGCAATTGAAACTCTCAGCCGAAGGGAAAAAGAGATTCTTTATCTCATTTCAAAAGATCTGGACAACATTCAGATTGGGGAAAAACTCTTTATCGCAGAACAAACGGTAAAAAACCATGTACATAGCATTTATTCCAAACTCTCCATTCATGACAGGTCCACTGCAATAAAAATTGCAAACTCAGCCCACATGGAATACTTTTACGACGAACCACAGTACTAGTACCAAACAAGTACCCCTATAGTACAGAAATAATGTTGATCAGTATCAGGGATTACGGCTACCCTTTTCTTATATCGCATATCTATATTTTTAAAGGAGTTACCATGAAAAAAATTATTATTACATTCATGTGTGTCTTGCTTCTTCTCCCTGTAGCAGGGGTATTCGCCAACGGCGCTCAAGAAGCAAAAGCAACAGGTCCTGTCTCATTTGATTTCTGGACTACTGAAACCCAGTCTGACAGGATGGCAACAATTCAGGTTCTTATCGACACTTTTACCGCACTTAATCCCGATGTAACCATCAATCTTGTTGCAGTAGACGAGAATGATATGGCCGCAAACGTACAGACTGCTGCTGCTGCAGGAACATTACCAGGAATGTTTGAAGCCGGAGCAGAAACAGCTGTTGCCTTCGGTGCAGATAATATTCTTGACACAGATGCAGCTACAAGAATTATAAAGGGTATTGGCGAAGATAAATACTATGCCGGAACTCTGAAACTTCTTGAAACCAGCAACAAGGGAACGTATTATGCTCTTCCGTATCATGGATGGATACAGGGGATATGGTACCGGACAGACTGGTTTAAAGAAGCCGGTTTAAAACCGCCTGCAACCTGGGAAGATACCTTAAAAGCTGCAAAATACTTTTATAAACCTGACGAAAACCAGTACGGTATTCTCGTTGGGACAAAAGCAGAAGGGTATACCGAACAGTGCTTTACCCCTATTGCAATGTCAAATGAAGCCTCGCTTTTTGACAAAGACGGAAAGCTTATTTTTAATTCTCCCAATATGAAAGAAGCAGTTGAATACTATGCGGACCTTGCAAAATACAATCCCCCCGGACCGCAGACATGGAGAGCACGGGACTATTATCTTCAGGGGAAACTTGCAATGTTTTACTATTCCACCTATATAATGGACGACTTGGCACTTCAGGATGTTGCAGCCGGCTCACTTACAGGAAAAAATTTCGAGAACCTTAAAGGAAGCAGTTTTGACCCCGATCTGGTAAAAAATACCGGATTTGCTCCCATTATGACAAAAAAACAGCCGGCAGGGTTCGGAGTTGTCGTTGCACTCGGGCTGTTCAAGCAGAAAGATCCTGCAGTTACTGCAGCAGCAGAAAAGTTCATAAATTACCTGTACACTCAAAACGCTTATATAACATTCCTGCATATGGCTCCAGGAGGAATGAATCCTGTACTGAAATCAATCGCTACAAATCCTCTGTTCCAAAATGACCCAAAAGGGATATTTAAACATTATGGTCCGGAAAAAATGGCGGAAATTATCCAGGGACTTAACTCTATTGAAACATTCAGTATTGTCGGGGGGAAAAGAATCGAAGCTGCAAGCCAGATTAGTGCGAAGCAGATTATCCCTCAAATGATGTATAAAATTACCCAGGAAGGGATGGATGTGGACAAAGCTATGGACTGGGCTAATTCAGAAATGGAAAAAATCACAAACAACTAATAGTATTATGAGGATGGAGAGAGATCTCCATCCTCGGCTATACCGGAGTTATACATGGAAACGGCAAAAAGGTTATATCCCGCTACGCTTGACAGGAAAGCACGCGAAGAAATATTTGGATGGGTACTGATACTTCCCGCTTTGGTAATCATTCTTTCCCTTATATTATACCCTATTTTTTACAATATTTATCTCAGCTTCTTTAATGTAAATCTGGATGGAGTAAATACATATATAGGACTGGATAATTACAAAGGTGTTGTTTTTGATTCGTTTTTCTGGAACTCTGTGGTAACAACGTTCCTTTACGTTGTTTTTACAACTATCGGAACAACCTTTATGGGATTAATAGTTGCACTTGCAATGAATAAAACATTCCCTCTTAGGTGGCTTGTCCGTAGTCTGATTCTTCTGCCGTATGTTGCTCCTGTTATTTCTGTTGTTTTCGCCTGGCAGTTTATTTTTGATCCGGTGAACGGCATTTTTATGGATATTACTTTCAATAAACTCCATCTTTTTGCGAACCGGTTTAACCTTATCGGGTCTCCTAAAGCAGCTGTGTGGGTGGCCATTCTATTCAGTATATGGAAAAACTTCCCATTCTCTTATCTCATGATTCTATCCAGGCTTCAGGCAATAGATAAAAATCTTTTTGAAGCTGCTGAAATCGATGGTGCCGGCACCTGGCAAAAATTCAAGGCCATTACGTTTCCCGAGCTTTACTTTGTAATGGGAGCCATTGTCCTGTTAAGAATAATCTGGAATTTTAATAAATTCGAGGAGGTTTTTTTACTCACAAAAAATGTGAAAGTCCTCTCTGTTTATACGTATTTCAAAGCTTTTACCGGGACAATGGAATTGGGGCAAGGTGCTGCTATTGCAGTTATACAGTTCTCCCTCTTGATAAGTTTTATTTTAATATATGTAAAGAAGGTGCTTAAATGGTAAAAAAGAAAAGCTTATTACGCTCAGCAGGTTTTACAGTATTCATTTTATTCATTGTTTTTTTTGTGCTTTTCCCATTTATTCAGATGCTGTCAATGTCCCTAAAATATCAGTGGGACTGGGGAAATCCTTCCCTGATCCCCCGAAAAATCAACCTGGAAGCATACAAGGAACTGCTTAATATAGACCAGGCAGAAAAGAATCTTCCTGATTCGATAAAAAACCTGTTAAAAAACACACCTGACCTGACAAAAGCCCAGAAAAACAAGATTATTGCCCGGTATAAGGATACTGGAAGCGTGTTCCCATTTTTTGAGTATTTCAAAAACTCCTTTATTCTTGCTTTTACAGCAGCGGCTTTCTCCGGAATTATCGCAATTTTCGGCGCCTACTCTTTCAGCAGGATGCAGTACAGAGGCAGATCAACGATCCAGCGTTCTGTTCTGTTTGTATACATGTTCGGAGGAATAATCCTTTTAATCCCCCTTTACCGTATTTTTGTACGCCTGGGCTTTTTAAGTACCCCAACCGGGACATTCCTTACACTCATTGTAATCTACATGGTACAAACACTCCCGGTTTCCCTCTATATGCTTGGGAATTATTTCAGAACAATTCCGTATTCTATTGAAGAAGCAGCAATGATAGAAGGTCTCGGCCGATTCAGCATAATTGTAAAAATCATCGTCCCGCTCTCCCTTGCTGCAATAATGACAGTATTTATTTACTCTTTTATGATTGCCTGGAATGAATATCTTTTTGCATCAATTTTTCTCAAAGGTTTCAAGAACCTCTATACACTGCCCATGGGACTTATGGCCCTCTTTACATCCAAGAACGCAATATGGGACCGGATTATGGCAGCATCCATGTTAACAGCAATCCCGGTAATTGCTCTCTTTATGGTTGTTCAGAAAAACCTGACAAGCGGACTTTCAGAAGGCGGCGTAAAAGAATAACTGTTTTTTATTGATTTTTGATTATTTTTATCATATTTTAAAATGATGAAAATTCCAAACTATCCCAAAACGGCTGCTCTGTCACTGGATTTACAGAACGATTTTGCAATGCGTTTTCAGCATCTTTCAACAGGCATCTCCGAATTCACTTTTGCCGGATTGTATCTCTTCCGGAACAAATACGGATACAGAGTTTCACTGAGCAGTGACAACAAACTGCTTATTTTCGGTGAGGAGTACGGTTCCCCTTTCTGTATGATCCCATTGGGGATTCCGGAGGAAACAACCTTGGATGATCTTTTAAAAGAATATCACTACTTCAAGGCCGTTTCTGAAAAAGATATTGAGGAAAACAGAATATTTCTGGAACAGAAGGGTCTTCATATTCTTGAAGACAGGGACAACTTTGACTATCTCTATAAACGGGAAAATCTTGCAAAGCTGGCAGGCAAGAAGTTCCACAAGAAACGCAATCTGGTCAATGCTTTTATCAACAACTACAGTTACGAAGAATGCTATATAACACAGGATAACGAAAAAGATGCTGCAGCTGTGCTGGAGCTCTGGAGAGAAAAGCGGCAGGAAGCCGGTCTCGATGATGGTGACTATGAGGCGGCGAAAGAAGCTCTGGAGTTGCGGGAAATTCTCAATCTATGCGGATGCCTTACCTATGTAGACGGAACCCCCGCGGCATATTCCATGGGAGAAATGATTAACAAAACCAAAAGCTTTGCAGTCCACTTTGAAAAAGCAGGGACGGATCACAAGGGGATTTACCAGTTTATAAACAAATCATTTGCACAGATGATCGGTCATCACTTCAGCTGCCTTAACAGGGAGCAGGATATGGGTGATCCGGGACTCAGACAGGCAAAAATGAGCTACCGCCCCGACGGTTTTGTCAAGAAATACAAACTCTTCACTGACCGCAGCTTTTGCCGGTGTGACAGATGCTTCAAAGGGAATAATGAGTAACCCGGATATTTCAGGTCTGGGGCTCGGGTGCTGGAGCTTCGGGGGGGACGCTTACTGGGGAGAGCAGAAGCATACCGATTCCATAAAAACCATACACGCAGCCCTGAGAGGAGGGGTGACCCACTTTGATACGGCTGCCATTTATGCAAACGGCAGATCTGAGCAGATTACAGGACAACAGTTAAAAAAAGTAAGGGATACGGTAACGATCGCGACAAAATCACTGTACCATCCCCCTGAAAGCTTTCAGAAAGCCATAGATACCAGTCTCAGGCGGCTCTGCACCGACTATGTTGATATTTTCTATCTGCACTGGCCTTCTAAAGGGAAGGAATTCAGGCCATTGATGGAGATCCTTGAAAAGAACAGGCAGCAGGGAAAGATCAGAGCAATCGGCGTAAGCAACTTCACTGTCCCCATGATGGAAGAACTTCTGCCCTATGGAAACATCGACTACTGCCAAATCGGCTACTCCCTTTTGTGGCGTCAGCCTGATAAGGAAATGATCCCTTTCTGCCGGAAAAGGGGAGTAAAAATTACAGCTTACAGCCCCCTGGCCCAGGGGATACTAACCGAAAAGTTTGTTTCAGCTCCTGCTTTCCAAGCTGGAGATCCCAGGAATAAACTGGTCTTCTTTAAGGAGGAAAATAAAGAGCAACTTGAGCTTTTTCTATCCCGGCTCAAGGGACTATCAGATAGAAAGGGAATCTCCGTTTCCCTGCTTTCCCTTGCCTGGCTCCTCGGCCGCAAGAATATCCAGTTGGTAATTGCAGGAGCACGGACCAGAGAGCAGGCCGAAGAGAATAGTAAAGCGATGCACACCTTTCTGGATCAGGAAACAGTAGATGAGCTGACAGCTTTGTCAGATGAATTGACATCCCGCTTATCTATGGCCGATAATATATTCGATCATTCAGTCCGATAGCAGGAGACAGTATGCTTATACCCAAAGGTAAAGCTGAAGCATCAACCGAGATAAAAAAATCAAAGTTTATTGCAATTGCACAACTGATAGAATCTCCCGAAGAAGCAAAAATAAAGATTCAGGAAACAAAAACTGCTTACCCGGACGCTACCCACGTTGTCCACGCCTTTATCTGCGGACATTCGGGAGATATATTCGGTATGAGTGACGACAGAGAACCCAGAGGTACCGCCGGTAGACCGGTTCTTGAAGTTTTAAAAGGAAGCGGAATTACAAACGTTATTGTTATGGTAGTACGCTATTTTGGCGGAACCAAGCTGGGGACCGGAGGGCTGGTAAAGGCATATACAGAAGCTGCACAAAAGGTTTTAAAGGCTCTTTCCGTTACCGAATGGGTCAAAAAGGTAAACTTTACTGTTTCCCTTCCCTATGAAATCTACAATCCGGTAAAAAAATGTCTTATAGAACATGAAGCGGAGATTTCAGGGGAAACTTTTGAAACTGATATATGTATTGAAGGCGACATCCCGGAACATTCACTCCGGGATGCACATGAACTGATTACAGCCATTTCCAACGGGAAAACAGAGCTGAAAACCTTTTAAAATTCTAACTTTCTGCCTGACCTTCCAACTCGTTTAACCTTTTCTGAAGTCCGGTTTTAAAGGGAACTGCAATTACAATACTTAAAATAACTGCATAAAAAGAGATGAGCAGTGCCACAGCCATCCCTTTCCCAACCTCTCCCGGGGAGCCGAGAAACGAAAGGAGAGCAATTACCCCGACAAAAGTTCCAAGCAGTCCCGACAGTATCAAATACTTCTGCAGGGAAGAAAAAAACAGGATGGCATTTTTTATATCCACTTTATCGACCCCTGATTTCCTGAATCCTATGACAAAACAGTTTCTTATCTCCCCAAAACTGTATGTTGCCAAAAGAGGTACGAATGCGAAGAACAGTATTAGTATAGCACTGGGAATGTCAAGATATACCCCAATGGTATCTAATCCAACACCCACCCAAAAGGTGAGAAAAAGGAATCCGCCGAAAATGAGAACCACTGATACATAAGATTTTTTCATTACTTTCCTCCTGATATTAATGATATTGACGCCAATTTATTTAGTTTCCATAATCCTTCGGAGAGTACCTCCCCGGTTTTATGAACTTCTGAAAAATGAGCTGCCCTCACAGAAAGGCTTGAGGGAGTATCAACATGCCCTACGATGATAAGACCTGACAAAACCAACGCCGCTGCAAATCCAATATTGTAGACTTTGTTCCTGATGGATTTACATCCCTTTTTAGGCAAAGCAGGTGGAGGGACGTATATTTTATCTACTTCGGTTTGATAATAGTCATGAATGATTTTTTCAATATTCATATTCGTCTCCATACTGTTCTCTATAAAATTTCTCAGCCTTCTTTTTTATAGTATGAACAAGATACTTAACCGTTCCAGCCGGCATTTTGAGTATCCGGCTGATCTCTTTATAGGTTAATGCTTCATAAAACTTTAAATACATAATTTCCCGTTCTTTGTCAGGAAGTGATTTTATAAAAGAGGCTATTCCCTCCTTAATATCTTTATCAATAGAAATCTCTTCGGGGCTTTTATTTTTTACTGAAGAAACATGAAGCTCTCTCTCCTTTACAGCAGAGAGGGTTTTTAACCTGCTGCTCCTTTTTCTAAAAGAATCCACTACACAGTTCCGGGCAATAGAATAAATCCAGGTATTAAAAGAGAAACGGGGGTCGTAGGTATGAAATTTCCGGTAGACTTTCTCCAGAATTTCCTGGACCATGTCCTCGATATCAATACCTGTATACGTTGTTTTCAAGTATACTGTTAATTTGGGATAAAACTCATTCCAGATATCATTCACTTTCATATTTCTTATATACGATTATAACAGAAAAAGGTTGGGAAATATGTTATACTAGTGTAAATAAATACGCAGGAGATTTGGAATGTATAAAGCAGATGATACAAGGTACAATGAAATGAAGTACAACCGGTGCGGCAGAAGCGGTCTTAAACTCCCCGCACTGTCATTGGGGCTGTGGCACAATTTTGGGGGTAATGATATATTCGAAAACGGCCGCAGGATGATTCACCGGGCCTTTGATCTGGGTATTACCCACTTTGACCTGGCAAATAACTATGGCCCTCCTTATGGTTCAGCAGAAGAAAATTTCGGAAAGATACTAAAACAGGATCTACTCCCCTACAGAGATGAACTTATTATATCAACCAAAGCAGGGTATGATATGTGGCCGGGACCGTACGGGGAATGGGGTTCACGGAAGTATCTCCTTGCCAGCCTTGATCAAAGTCTAAAAAGAATGGGTTTGGATTATGTCGATATTTTCTACAGCCACCGGCCCGACCCTGACACTCCTCTCGAGGAAACAATGGGAGCACTGGATACTGCAGTCAAACAGGGGAAAGCACTGTATGCCGGAATTTCCTCCTACTCCGCAAAGAAAACAAGGGAGGCAGCCGAAATACTAAGGAGTATGGGAACACCTCTCCTTATCCATCAGCCCTCCTACTCCATGATCAACCGCTGGGTAGAAGAAGATCTTCTGGATACTTTGGAAAAAGAAGGGATTGGATGTATAACCTTCTCTCCGCTTGCGCAAGGGATGCTCAGCGACAAGTATTTAAAAACGATTCCGGAAGGATCAAGAGCAGCAAGACCCGGTTCCTCTTTAAACAGAAGCATGCTCTCTGAGGAAAATCTGGAAAATATACGGCAGCTTAACAGGATTGCGCAGCGTAGAGGGCAGACCCTTGCACAGATGGCCGTCGCCTGGAATCTGAATCAACCACAGGTAACCTCGGTGCTGGTAGGGGCGAGCAGCGTTACCCAGATAGAACAGAACGTTGATGCGTTAAAGAATTTGTCCTTTACAGAAGAAGAACTTGCAGAGATAAACAAGTATGCCAGAGAGGGCAACATAAACCTGTGGGCGGCTTCAAGTAATATCAGATAGAACGTACCACAGGGAACCGTAAACTGAAAATGGTCCCCTCCTTTTCGCCGGTAATCGTACTGGTTCCGGCGAGCTGGTTCGCCAGGGCTTCGATCAGTACAATTCCAAGGGTTTCGTTTTTTTCCAGATCTACCGGTTTCCCGATTCCACTCCCGTTGTCTCTGATCTTCAGGGTGTAGAACCCATCATCACCTTTATCCATGGTGACTTCAATAACCGGGTTTTCTGTATTTGTAAAGGCATATTTAAAACTGTTGGTAAACACCTCGTTGCATATCAAACCGAGAGGAACCGCCTGATCTATCTGCAGGTACACTGGTCCCACATGGGCAACAAGCTTTACCGGCTTGCCAAGCTCAAAGGTTGTGTGGATTGATGCAAAGAGATCCTTCAGGTATGCATCTATATCGATACGAGCGAGATCTTGTGTGGAGTATAACCGTTCATGAATCATTGCTATTGAGTTGATTCTGTTTATACTCTCGGTAAATGCTTCCCTGTCCTCACTGCTCTGTACCTGGCCGAGCTGCAGATTAAGCAGGCTCGAAACTACCTGTAGATTGTTCTTTACCCGGTGATGGATCTCCTTTAAAAGAATCTCCTTTTCCTTGAGGGATTGCTCTATTTTTTCCTCGGCCAATTTTCTTTTTGTTATATCGCTTGCAAAGATTGTCAATCCGATAATCTCTTTCTTTTCGTTGTATATGGGACTTGAATAACTTGCTGTGTATAAGGGGGTTCCATCGGGGTATAGATGCTTTTCCACAAGGTTAAAATTTCTCCCGCTTAATACATCATCATACCTTTTTTTTACATACCCTCTGTAGCTTTTAGCATCATATTTATCATGCACATAATCCAGGATACATTTACCCAGTTCGATATCTACCCCCCACACCTTCTTCATAGCCTGCTTATGCGTTTGGTTAAAGAAAGTATAGCAATAATCCCGGTCTACAGACCAGATACTGATTTCTGAAGGACTGTTCATAATTGATTTAAGCATTGCATTGGTTCTGGCCAAAGCTTTTTCTCTTTCTTCAATATCCTGCTCCATGGTATTTATTGCAGAAGCAATAGCTTCAACCTCGGAAAAGCCCCCTGTTTTAGCCTTCCCGCTATAATCTCCCCTGGATATTTTCCGGGTAACTTGCAGAATATCTCTGGAAAAAGAAGTTATCCACCGGACTACTATACTGGCAATGGAGACCATTATCAGGATAATTACCAGACTGAACAAGATCCAGCTTCGAACTACGCTTCGAGTGGATGCGCGCATCCTTTCTTTCGAGAGGTTGAAATAAAGATACCCCAGGACTCTGTTTTCCTGCTTAATAGGCTGTATCAGGTGAAGCGTATTCCCGATATCCGTATAAAGGTCTACCGGATCCTCCGCCGGATATACTTTCCCTAGCAGTGTCTGATCCGATGAAGCAACGACCCTATTCTCCCTGTCTGTTACAGAAATGGAATCAATATCAACTAACTTTACATATTCGTTGATAACTGTATTTAATACTCCATAATCGCTGGTTATAAGTGCTTCGGTGCAGTCACCCGCAAAATGTATAGAGGTTGTTTTCCCGAATTCAATCAGCATTGAATTTTCAGCATTCTTTATCTGATACGAAAAAAAGATAATGAGAACAGCTGAAAGAATTACGGCAAAACCTACCAGATACAAAATGAGCAGGGTTGAAAGCTTTACTGATACTTTTTCTTTATTCACTTATTAATACACTCCAGGGTAAATTATATGAGTAATTCCCAAAGAAGTAAAGTAAAGGGAATTCCCCGCATTACGGGCTTCTAAACTTAAATAATTTCTGTTAACCTGAAATCTGTTATGATAACAATCATTACCGGTGAAAGAGGGTCCGGGAAAACGACATTTATAATGAAACTTGCTGAACTCCTTAAAACAAGGGGTAAAACCGGCGGAATACTCACCCCTGCCGTGTACGGTACAGAAGAAGTAAAAACCGGCTTCGATGCCCTTGATATTTCATCAGGTGCCGCATGGCCACTGGGAACAACAATTGACACCTTAAAAGGTCCGGTATTCGGTCCTTATTCATTCAGCACCGAAGGATTTGAGAGGGCCGTCTCAGTGTTTAGATCAGCAGCGGAACAAAACTACAGCTATCTGTTTCTGGATGAGATTGGTCCCCTGGAATTTGAAAAAAGAACAGGATTCTACCCCCTGCTGCAGATTATTACTGATCTTCCTGATTCACGCTCCTTGTATCTTGTAATCCGGCCTTCCCTGGTAGAAAGATTTAAAAAAGAGATTCTTCATGGCAGGGAATGTAGAACAATTACCATTACAACAGCAAACAGGGACAGCAATGATCTCTTAAAACAAGCCGGTGGACTTTAAAGTCTGGAATACTCAATTGCGATCTGCACAGCGAGACGGACGTTGCTGTACACCAGCTCTTTATTGGCAAAAAGACTTTTATCCTCGGTTTTTGAATGGAGCCTGGCCAGAATATACGGTGTAATATCCTTACCTCTGATGCCCTCTTTTTCTGCTGATTCCACAGCTTCGTCAATTTCGCCGTTTATATACATTGGATCCATTTCGTATTCTTCGGGAATAGGGTTCGCTATAACCATCCCGCCGTTCATACCAAGATCCCACTTTATCTTACATGCTTGTGCTATCTCTGCAGGTGAATCAACCCGGTAATCAACTTTAAAACCACTCTCTCTGGTGTAGAATGCAGGAAAGTCCTCTGTCCTGTATCCAACAACAGGCACTCCGAGGGTTTCCAGATACTCCAGAGTCCGGCCGATATCAAGGATCGATTTAACCCCCGCCGAGACAACTCCCACGTTGGTTCTGGAAAGCTCCATGAGATCTGCAGAGATATCCATGGTATTCTGTCCGTTCCGGTGTACCCCGCCAATACCGCCGGTGGCAAAGAATTTTATCCCCGCAAGACCGCTGCACAGCATGGTTGTTGCAACAGTAGTCGCTCCATCCCTCTCTTTAGCGATAATCAGCGGCATGTCCCTTCTGCTCACTTTGGCTATACCTGAGTCCCTGCCCATATGATCAAGAGCAGCTTCATCCAGTCCGATCTTGATCCTTCCCTTTATAACCGCAATGGTAGCCGGAATCCCGCCTGCTTCCCTGATAAGGGATTCAGATTTTTTTGCACTAATAATATTTTCAGGATAAGGCATCCCGTGGGATATAATTGTGGACTCCAGAGCTACAACAGGGGTACCGTTCTCCAAAGCTTCTCTAACTTCATCCTTTATATCAAGGTACTCTTTCATTTCTAAAACCTCTCTTTGATTATTCTTTCTATCATTTCGATAGTTATATCGGGATTTACTGTATCCCGGGAGCGTAAGGCTGCAACAGATACAGCCGTAGCAAACGCGGCGGTTCTTTCTATTCCGTACCCGGCCAAAGAACCATAGATAACACCCGCCATAAAAGCATCTCCTGCACCAGTTGCATTTTTAATCTCGGTTTCCGGCGGAACAAACTTACCCTGCTGCTCCCCGTTAGTGTAGTAGACACCATTTTCCCCAAGGGTTATAAACAGATTATGGACCCCGGTGTTTAAAAAATACAAAGACACCTTTAAAAGGTCTTCATCAGTTACTATCTTTGCACCGCTCAAATACTCAGCTTCCAACCTGTTTAATTTAAGCGTATCTATCTTCCCCAGCAGGTTTTTGATCTTCTTTGCTTTCCCTATGGAGACAGGATCAATAAACACAGGAATACTGGAATACTCCTCCAGCACATAAGCCACCACATCCCCGGATAGACAGGGATCAACCTCAATCAGAGCCGATGATTCTATAACATCCCTGACCGATTCCAGATATTCAACAGTAATCCGATCGGAAATGCTCATGTCTGAAAGTGCGAGGGCCATATCCCCTTCAGTGTCCATTATGGCCATGTAAGTGGAAGACTCCATATCGGGCACAATCAAAACATTACTGCAGCCGATACCGCTCTGCCGGCAGGAATCCAGAATGAACCTTCCATTTGCCCCTTCCCCTACAGCGCTTACAAGCTCAGTTTCCGCTCCCATCCGGGACAGATTCTCCGCTATGTTCCTGCTTACCCCCCCCGGGCACAGCCTTACCCTGCCGGGATTTGAATCCCTGTAGATCAATGTATCAAAGGGGAACCCCTGAATATCTATATTTGCTGCACCGATAAGGGTTACTTTCTGCAAAGCGGTATTACCATCCTAAAAAAACGTGCTCAGACTATAGCACACTTTTTCTTATTTGTGCCATATCAATATCTTCCTTCCCCGGTAATCATCCACCTCCACGGGGATACCGTAGATCCTGCTCAAAGAGCTGCTGTTGATTATATCATCTGCCTGACCGGAACAGACAAGATTATCCTCCCCCATCAGAACAAAGGAATCGGCTATGGATGCAGCAACATCAGGTTCATGAGTGGTAAAAAGAATGGTAATCCCCTTGCTGTTCAGGGAACGCATTACCTCCAGCAGCCGTACCTTGTTAGCCAGATCGAGGTTGCTCATCGGTTCATCCATAAGAAGAATGGCCGGTTCCTGAGCTATCGACCGTGCAACCAGAACCAGCTGCTTTTCCCCTCCGCTGAGCCTCGTAACAGGTTTACCGGCAAGTTCTTTGATTCCGACAGTTTCAAGAGCATTTTCCGCTACCAGATAGTCCTCCTCACCGGGGGACTGCAGTGGATTCAGATGAGGAGTCCGTCCAAGGAGAACATATTCAAGGATGGAATACTCAAAGCTGATATGCTCATACTGTGGAACAAGCCCTATGAGCCTTCCCATTTCGTTTCTCGAATACGCTCCAATATTCTTCCCACCAAGCTTGATCACTCCGGAATCCGGCTTGTTCCATCCCAGAAGAAGGTGCAGCAGTGTCGTTTTTCCAACCCCGTTAGGTCCCAGGATGCCGGTTATCGAATCCTCGGCTATTTCCAGGGAAATGGTCTTAAGAACCTTGTTGTTGTCCGCCTTGTATGTAAAGGATATCCCGTCCAGAGTAATTATCGGATTTTTCACTTTTCCACCTTGATATTCCGGCTCATCAGCAGGAGGATGAAAATTCCGGATCCCAGAAACGAAGTAAAGATACCCAAAGGGATTTCTCCGGGGAAAAGCATCCGGGCAAAGGTGTCACACAACAGGGTGAATATCCCGCCAAGAATCATACTCCCGGGTAGACTGTACCGTGTATCTGTCCTGAAAACTCTCCGTGAAATGTGGGGAATTATCAGCCCCACCCAGCTTACTATCCCGCTTACCGACACAACTGCTGCAGTTGCAGCGGTTGCCGTGAGCAGAAAAAGCAGCCGCTCCCTTTCAGGAGCAAGACCGAGAGAAAAAGCTGTTTCATCGTTAAGGCTTAAGATGTTCAGCCTCCACCGCATAAAGAGGAGGATACTAATCGAAACCGATACAGCCGGCAGAATGGTAAAAAATCCGCTCCAGGTTATACTCCAAAGCCCTCCGAGCATCCAGAATGTTATCTCGGGTAAATCCTTCATGGGATCTGCGGTATACTTGAGAATTCCGACTCCGGCGGAAAATAAAGCGGATACAGCTATGCCTGAAAGAATCAACCGAAGCACCCATCCTCCGAATTGTACCTTTTTTGCAATTATGTACGAGATAAAAAGACCCGCTATTGCACTGACTGCTGCAGTACTCTGGATTACCCACGCGGAAGCGGAAATAAATACGATTGAAAACGCTGCTCCGAATGCAGCTCCCTGGGAAACCCCCAGAAATCCCGGTTCCACAAGAGGGTTCGAAAAAATCATTTGAAAAACCATTCCTGCACCGGAAAGGACCACGCCGAGAAGGACCGCTGTCAGGACCCGGGGAAATCTGAGATTGAAAACCAGGCTGTGGGCAATCGGATCACTGGAGAGGGTAAAGGGGTCCAGGATACCCACCCTGGGGTATCTGCCCGCAAAGAGAGCCAGTATGGAAACTATCACCAGCACCGAAAAGGATACTATGAGTTTCCATGAATCTTTACCCCCTCCTGTGTTCATTATTCACCTACCATCCAAGTCTAGATTTTATCTCTCTGTTATAAACAGAATCATCCATAAAATACAACTCTTTGTAGAATTTTTCCGTTATCTCCTCCAGGTTGAAATCTTTGAAAAGTTCCGGGTCAATGGTTTTGGCAAGCCATACGGTACCAAGGATCCACCTGCTGTCAGGCTGATCCCAACTGTAAAAGTCTACAGGGAACGGAACTATCCTTCCGTTTTTTCCAGCGTTAAGATTTTTCCATTGTTTTGAATCAAGAAGCTTCTTTGTTACCTCCTTTTCATTCTGTTTGTATGCAGCAACAAAAACATAGTCCGGGTTCCACACAGCAATCTGTTCAAGATTGACCCTGATCCACCCGTTTCCACTGACATCATCAGCCCACACTGGATCCCCTCCTGCCATCTCCACCATCCGGGTCTGTATCCAGTTCTTAGGAGGCACATTAAACGCAGTCTCTCCCCCTTTTGAGGAGTGGTAAACAAAAAGAACCTTCGGCTTTTTTTGCAGTTTCTCAGCCTGTTTTACAATCTTGTCCTGAAGATCTCTATAAAAAGAGATGATCTCGTCTGCTCTTTCCGGGTTACCAAAGACCTTTCCAAGAACCCTGAAATCCTCTTCATACTGCCGGGGATTTTCAAGCCCCATATACATTACAGGGATTCCCAACTCCTTCACAGGGTTCCCCAGATTCTTTTTCAGGTAGCTCTTGAGAATAACCAGATCAGGTTTTGTACCCGCAATCTGCTCTACCCCGGCAGATTGATCAAGATAGATCTTTTCCGTGTACCGGGGATCTACTACAGCAGTAAAGTTTCCTTTCCCCTGATTAGTAAAACCGACACCAACTATCCTTTCAGAAGCCTCAGGAAACATGTACAGAGCATCTGCCACCATTATGGAAGCCCTCCCCGCAAAGGTGATTCGTCCCGGGATTTTATCGAGAACGACCTTATTCCCTGTGGAATCGGTTATCTCAATGCCACTTTTGTTGTTTTCTGCATTCCCTCCAGCAAAAAGGGCTGCTGCAAGAAAAATAAAAAGAAGGGTAAACATATGTTTTCTCATTTCAAACTCCATTATTTATTGGTTTATACAATGGTTAGTATATCCGTGAACCCCAAAAAGTCAAGCTCTTGGGTCCTTGCCTTTTATTCTTTAAAAAACCCCTGTATACTTACACGATGAAGCTGATTGTATTCCCCGGGAATCCCGGAAAACAGTACGAAAGAACGAGGCATAATCTGCCGTGGATGGTCCTCGACACCTTCCTTGAGGGGAAAAATCTTCTTTGGAAAACCAAATTCAATGCCCGGTGGTGCTCTCTGCAGGAAAAGGGAGAAAAAACAGTTCTCTTGAAGCCCCAAACATACATGAATCTTACCGGGAAAAGCGTTCAAAGCGCTGCGGCTTTCTTCAAGATTACTGCTGGACAGATTATGGTGCTCCACGATGATCTGGAACTTGATTTTGGATTTCTCTCCATAAAAAAGGGAGGGGGAGCCGGAGGTCACAATGGTCTGCGCTCCATAGCGTCCAGTCTCGGAAGCAAAGATTTTTACCGCCTGAGAATGGGAATTTCAAGACCCAAAAGACAACAGCCTGCCTCCTATGTCCTGGACAGATTCAGCAGAGAAGAGGAAGCGGAACTTCCAGATTTTTTAAAGGCAGCCTCTGCAATACTTGATGTGTGGGTTAAAAACGAAGCAGAGGCCTTTAAAGAACGGTTTGGCAAATGCCATTACTCCAGAGTATAAAACTGCAGGACCGCCATCCGTTACGTTGTTTTATTATACGGAACAGAGTTTCGGATAATGCTTGATTTATCACTCCAACTGTATGATAATGAAGTTTCAAGGAGTAAATTCCCATGATACAAGAGTTCTCTGATATATATACGCTACTCGATAACAGCAAACCGAGAAGAGCTGCTGTTGCTGCTGCAAACGATAAAGATGTACTCGCTGCAGTAAAGGAGGCGGAGGAACGGGAGATTATTATTCCTGTTCTTTTAGGCAGCAGGAAAAAAATCGAAGCTGTTCTTGAGAAGCTTTCCTATGACTTCCATGGAGAGATTGTCGATAGAGAAGGAGATACCGAAACGGCTGAAGAAGCCGTAAAAATGATCTCCGCAGGAAAAGCGGATATACTGGTAAAAGGATACCTTGCATCCTCCATTCTGATGAAAGCAGTTCTAAACAAAGAATGGGGACTTCGTTCCGGACACCTTCTCAGCCACATCGGCTACATACAGCCCCAGAATCTTAAAAAAATCATTATGATAACCGACAGCGGCATGAATATCCTTCCTGATCTTAATGAAAAGAAAGCAATCCTCGAAAATGCAGTTGAGGTTGCCCACTGTATGGGAATAGAAACCCCCAAAGCAGCAGTCTTAAGCACCGTTGAAACGGTAAATCCGGCAATACCCTCTACGATGGATGCCGCAGTTCTGACCATGATGAATAAACGGGGGCAGATCAAGGGGTGTCTGGTTGACGGACCTCTGGCTATGGACAATGCAATCAGTAAGCAAGCTGCCAGACACAAGGGAATAGAAAGCGAGGTTGCAGGTGATCCGGATATCATTCTGGTTCCCAATCTGGAAACCGGCAACTCGATATACAAAGCGCTCCATTACTACAGTGATGCAAAATTTGCAGGGACCATAGCAGGAGCATCCGCACCAATCGTTTTAACATCCCGAAGCGACAGCGCCGAAACAAAATTAAACTCAATTGCCCTTTCTGCTTATATATCAATCAATAAAGGAGTAAAACAATGAGACACAAAGTTCTGGTAATAAATCCAGGGTCCACCTCAACAAAGATTGCTGTTTTCGAAGATGAAAAAGAGATCCTGACAGAAACAATACGCCATGATCATGGAACTCTTTCACAATTTGAAACCATAACAGATCAGTATGAGTTCAGAACAGGAATAATTGTAGAGACACTGAAAAATAATAGTATAGAGACATCATCCCTTTCTGCTGTTATCGGCAGGGGAGGTCTTTTGAATCCCATCCCCGGCGGAGTCTGGAATGTTAACAAAAAGATGCTTGCAGATCTGAAAGCCGGGGTAATGGGGGAACATGCATCAAATTTAGGCGGTATAATTGCTTTTAATCTTGCTGAAAAAGAGGGAATTCCAAGTTATATAGCCGATCCGGTAGTTGTTGATGAACTGGATGACCTCGCCCGGGTCTCAGGGCACCCTCATATAAAACGGTTGTCGATCTTTCATGCATTGAATCAGAAAGCCAGTGCCCGGAGAGCTGCAGCGGAGCTGGGGAAAGGATATGAACAGTGCAATTTTATCGTAGCCCACATGGGGGGAGGAATTTCTGTAGGCGCACACAGAAAAGGTGCGGTTATAGATGTAAACAATGCCCTAAACGGTGATGGCCCTTTTTCTCCGGAACGGAGCGGCGGACTTCCGGCAGGACAGCTGACCGAAATCTGTTTCAGCGGGAAGTACTCCAAAAAAGAAGTTCTCAAGATGCTTAAAGGAAACGGAGGACTCAAGGCATACCTGGGCACTGCTGACGGAAGCAAAGTTGAAAATAAAATCGATAGTGGTGACGAAACAGCTTTGCTCATATACAGAGCTATGGGATATCAGGTTGCCAAGGAAATCGGGGCACTGGCAGCTGCGCTTAAAGGCAAAGTTGACGGAATTATCCTTACCGGAGGACTTGTCTACAGCAAACTGCTGACGGCTTTTATAAAAGAGCACATCTCATTCCTGGGCAGAATCTTCGAATATCCCGGAGAAAACGAGATGGAAGCTTTAAGAGACGGTGCTCTCAGGGTGTTGCGGGGGATAGAAACTCCGAGAAATTATTAATTTCATTTTCCTTGCAGTGGAGCTCTTAATTTCCTATCATTTAGGTAGAGGAGTTAAGGAATGCTCGTTGAAGCTGAAATTTGGACAATTGCACGAAATGATCAGGGAAACGCAGTCCTTGTCAGACCTCTCGGTTCTGATACTGCAGTCCCGATCTTTATAGGACAGCTGGAAGCTCAATCCATCCTTATAGGGATGGGGAACGTTCCCATGCCCAGACCTTTAACCCATGATCTTTTTCTCAATCTTTTTAAAAAGCTTAAGGCAGAAGTCGACCGGATAGAAATAACTTCTTTAAAAGAGGGGACCTTTTTTTCCAGAATTATAATCAACTTCGAAGGGGGGAAACACGTTATTGATGCCCGTCCTTCAGATTCCCTGGGAATAGCCACCCGCTGTAAATGCCCGATCTTTATTGATGAAACAATAGTTGACGAAGCCGGGGTTATGCTGAGCACTATCACCGAAAAGAAGCTCCCAAGCAGGGAGGAGGTCCTTGAATCAGAACTGAAGCTTCTGCAAAAAGAGCTTGAAAAAGCTGTCGAAATGGAGAATTATGAGGAAGCAGCAAGGCTCAGAGACCTAATAAAACGACTGGAAGAAGGATTAAACAAAGATAAGTGATAGTAAAAACAGACAACAGAATTAAAAGTATTGAAGGATTCCTGGATAATACAATACTCACCAAAGCAGAAACCGTATCTCTTCTTTTACTGGAAGAGATCTTTTATTATCTCATGGACCTTTTCGGTGTAGAGAGAGCAGATACGAATGAATTTGAAGATACAATGGAGCTATTTTCAAAGGATTTTAGAAAACTCATAAGCAACGATGCGGTTCCTCCGGATAAGGAAGAGGATCTTATCATTCTTTATCTTTTTAACCGCAATCCGGCATTAAAAAAAATTGAAGAGCTCATCAGTGATACATCACTGGAATCAAAGTCAGGGTATCCTGCTGTACTTACCGGTTTTACGTTCTCTGATAACGGTGAGGGTGAAAACATAATCAGCTTTCTGCTAAAACCGGTACTTTATGCTCCCGAGGACCTTGAAAAACAGCTCCAGTACATACTCGAGAACTGGGGGGAGTTTATTATTCCCTTTATTGACCGAATAAAAAGGGGACTTGATTTCTTCAGAGAGGAGAGAAAACCGCAGTTCCCTCCCGGTCCGGGGCCCAGCAAAGTAATAACCTATGGAGATGAGGCTGACGGTGACAATTTCAGCCAAGATACCCACTGGATGCCTAATGTTATAATGATTGCAAAAAGTACCTTTGTATGGATGGATCAGCTCTCTAAACAATACGGCAGAAGTATAACCCGTCTTGATCAGATACCCGATTCCGAACTGAAGCTCCTTTCATCCAGAGGAATAAACACACTGTGGCTGATAGGACTCTGGGAAAGGAGTGAGGCCTCAAGAAAGATAAAAAATGCCTGTGGTAATCCCGATGCCGCACCATCGGCCTATGCTCTAAAAAACTACGAGATTGCAGACGAGCTGGGGGGGTGGGAAGCCCTGCACAACCTTAAGGGGAGGTGTTTGTCCTTCGGTATCCGTCTTGCAAGTGATATGGTACCGAATCACACCGGAATTGATTCTGACTGGGTAAGAGAGTATCCCGACAGATTCATCCAGCTGGGGGAATCTCCTTTTCCGGGATATACCTTTAATGGTATGAACCTTTCTGACAGTCCCGGTACCGGAATCTTTCTCGAGGATCATTATTATGACAAAACCGATGCTGCTGTTGTGTTCAAACATATAGACTATAATACAGGGAAGGTCCGCTACATTTACCACGGCAACGATGGTACCTCCATGCCGTGGAACGACACAGCCCAGCTGAATTATCTGGATGCAGAGGTCAGGGAAGCAGTAATCAGAACTGTTGTACATGTCGCATCCACCTTCCCGGTAATCAGATTCGATGCAGCAATGACTCTGGCAAAAAAACATATCCAGAGGCTCTGGTACCCCGCCCCGGGCCAGGGGGGAGACATTCCGAGCAGAGCTGAACACGGGTTATCAAATGATGAGTTCAACAGGCTGATCCCCAGAGAATTCTGGAAAGAGGTAGTGGAGAGAGTTGCGCAGGAAGCTCCTGATACCCTTCTGCTGGCCGAAGCATTCTGGATGATGGAGGGGTATTTTGTTAAAAACCTCGGTATGCACAGGGTGTATAACAGTGCTTTTATGAACATGCTTAAAAACGAGGAAAACGGCAAATACAGACAGACAATAAAAAATACCCTTACTCACGACCCGGAAATCCTCAAACGGTTTGTTAACTTTATGAATAATCCCGATGAAGATACAGCGGTTCTGCAGTTTGGCAGGGGAGACAAATATTTTGCCGTCTGCACTATGCTGGCCACCCTGCCGGGACTGCCTATGATCGGCCATGGCCAGATTGAAGGCTTTGAAGAAAAATACGGTATGGAATACCGGAAGGCATACTTCAACGAAACTCCGGATCAGGATTTTATAGCAAGACATGAAAGAGAGATATTCCCCTTGATGAAACGAAGATACCTTTTCTCCGAGGCTGCATTCTTTCTACTGTATGACCTTGTTGAAGAAAACGGGGGGGTCAACGAGAATGTTTTTGTCTGGTCGAACAAATTCAGAGACCAGTATTCTCTTACTGCAGTCAACAACTCTTTTGAGTCTGCTTCGGGAAGGATTTACCACTCGGTTTTAAAAAAAGAACGGGAATCCGGCAGACTTGTCTCTTTTTCCATTTTTCAGGCCCTGGATCTTGAAGAAGGGGAGAACAACTTTGTATATTTCAACGAAATAAATTCCGGACTTACCTACATTCAGTCTACCGGAGAGATTCTTTCAAAAGGGATCTACATAGAGCTTAACGGGTATGGTAAGAATGTTTTCTGTGATTTTACACGGGTAACTGACACTGACGGCTCATGGAGGCAGATAGCAGAATCCCTGGGAGGTAAAGGTACAAAAGATATCAACCGGGAGAAACGGAAACTCAAACTTCAACCAGCCGGGGAGGCTCTTCAAGCACTCCTTACCGGAAGGAACATGGAGCGCTGGCTTTCCTCTATAGAGAAGAAAGAATTTTCCCCCTTTATCAAACAGATCCAAAAAGGATTGGAACAGCTTTATTCGCTGTTAAGTAACACCGGACTCCTGCCTCAAAGGGGGGGAGCTCCGGAGGATAACTTTTCCCGTGAATGCATAAAACTAGAACAGCTCCTTAAAGGGGATGAATTAATGAATTCATACATCCCTGAAGGGATTGTAATAATGCCTGAATCTCCCTATCTCCTCCTTGTCCGGCTTGTTCTTGCCCCGGTCTTTGAACCATTTTTCGATAACGAGTACTTTGCTCCGGCAGTTCAGGAATTTATTGAGGATATGGACCTGGGGGAAATTTTAAAAACTGTTCTGCCGGCTGATCTGTTCTCCGGAGAAGAAAAAGATGAAATCATCTCACTCCTCATGATAGCATCAAGTTTTAACCCCGCAGCTCCTGTAAAAGAGGAGCTTCTGCACATACTTACTGCTTTCCCATTTGTAAAGAACTATCTTGGGATCAACCACTGGGAGGGGGTGACATGGTTTAAAAGGGAGCCGTTTCAAACATTCACGTGGTGGATTTACCTCCTTTACAGGATGGAGGGAAACATGCTTTCGGAGCAACTCAAGTCCTTGATTAAGAAATGGATTCTGGGTGAAGAAAAATCCGGCTGCAATTTGGACAAACTACTGGAATTTTAAGAGATTTGCCGTTACTATTACCCGATGAGTAAACGTATTTTAATTACCGGACAGAACAGCCTGCTGAGTAAGCATCTTTCAGATATATTTATCCAGGAAACCGGATACTCCGTTGTGACTACTCTTGCAGGTACTGCACAGCAGAAAAAGGGGAAGGGGAGCAGAACAGTATTATGGAATACCAGATCCCCGCTGTCTGCGAAGAACGTAGTCCTCGAAGCAGCTGCTCCGGAAGGAATTATCAACGAAGCAGTTGTCCTTTTTGAATCACCCAAAATTCTCAACCCGTTTCATGAAATCACTGCTGCAGATATAGAGCAATCCATAGATTACCAGATTAAAAGCAACCTTTTTATTGTGAAAGAGATCCTCCGCTACTTCCAAAACAGCGGGAGTGCATCCACCCTGTCTCTGGTTACGTATCAAGGGGGGATAGATGTTCTCCCCCCTCTGGAAGCCTTATCTTCCGGAGGGTTTGACAGTTTTGTCAAAGCTCTTTTCACTTTTTATCAGAATGAAAAACTCTCTATTAATGGGTACTTCTGTGCATCTGCAGAACCAAAGGAATATTCAGAGTTTATTTACAAAACCATAGCAGAGAGAAACAAACCGGTACATGGCAAGTTTTATACATACCCTGAAAAAAATGTTCTTTCAGCACTCGGACTTGCCAAAAAACACTAACCCTTTCGGGTTGATTCATGCATAGTAATAAGGTATTGTTCTCTCTATGAAAACATGGATAAAATATGCAGCAGGAATAATAATCGGAATACTTCTGGGACTTTACCTCCCCTTTGATACTGAGAAAATGCAGGGGGTGTTTCAGTACCTTTCATCCCTGGTAATCAACATGGGTATGTTCGCAGTATACCCGCTGGTGTTCTTCTCCTTTGGTTATTCCATATTTAAGATGCGCCAGGAGAAAATCCTGTTACGGGTTATCTTGAAATCCGTTCTGGCAATTACTGCCTCCGGGGCGATTCTTGTTATTTTCGGGACACTTACCGTCCTGTTCTTCTCTCCAGAAAGAATTCCTATAATTATCCAGAACAGAACTGTTGAGAGTTTTCCAAACTACAAAGTAATCCTGGAGAACCTTTTCCCCCAGAATATCTTTACCATTTTTTCATCCAACAGCAATTTTCTCATTCCTCTGACGTTCCTTTCCTTTGTGATAGGGCTCAACTTCTCCTTCGACAAGGTTATGACAAGACCTGCGTATCAGCTTTTTAATGCCATGTCCAGGATTTTCTACCATATTGGAATATTTATTACTGAGGTTATCGGGCTTGGATTTATCATACTCTCTGCAACCATGGTTCTGGCAATCCGCAGCACTCCTGAGATAGCACTCTTCAAACAGCTTCTTGCTGTCCTTACCCTGAACTCAATTCTGGTCATCTTCGGTATTTTACCCCTTATCTTCTACTTTTTAAGCGGAAAGCAGAATCCATACAAGATATTATACGCAATGACTGCACCTCTCCTCTCTGCCTTTATTACCGGTAACAGTTACCTGACTCTGTTAAGCCTGACCAGAAGCGGAAAGGAAAATATGGGTATTCCCAGAAAAATAGGAGCTTCTGCCTTTCCATTGTTCACCCTCTTCGGAAAAGCAGGAACGGCACTGGTCAGTGCTACCGCTTTTATTTTCATCCTGAATTCCTATTCCTCTCTGGGACTTACTTTTGGAACTGTTGTCTGGATTATGCTGTTCAACCTGGGAACATCATTCTTTACCGGGACGGTACCGGGAATCGGTGTTATTGTGGCTTTAGCTTATATCTGTCAACACTACGGAAAGGGGATTGAAGAAGGATATCTTCTTATTTTTCCGGTAAGCACACTCCTAATCAGTTTCAGTGTTCTTCTGGATACAGCTGTGGCTGGGTACAGTGCGTACCTCATTTCATACAGAGACAAGGGCCACAAAGAGATTGAAATAAAAGACTATATCTAATTCAGCGGAAGGGTTTCTACCATGTATCTGATACTCTTTCCCTCTTTTACTGAGAAAAGATCTTTCTCTACAACTATTACCAACGCAGTTTCATCGGGATTGAAAACAACCTGCTTAACCCGGTAACCTGCAACTCCCTTTCTTTTATAGTTCGGAAGACCGACGGTAAAGGTTTCCGTGTTATCATTTTTATCAGTAATTGCCACGTTTATGTGAAAGGAAGAACTTACCGTATCCTTACTGCCGAACTTCTCCTGCACCAGGGTAAGAACATACCTGTTTCCTTTATTAAAATCTCTAAACTCAAGCCTTTCTTTAGGGGTGTCCCCATCAATAAGGATATAGACCACCCTCCCTGTTGCTACATGATTGATCTTGTAACGGTCTATCAGATCAGAGGAATCATTGAGGAGCATGAGCAGACCGCCGATTCCATCCTGTCCGGTATAGATCTTATCGGGAAAGACTTTTTCCATGACGCCGTTCTTAACAAAGACATTTTTCTTCACATCTACAGCATAGATATCTGCATAGGTCTTCATGGTATCTTCACTGATGCCATATTGACCGAACATAAAAACATTTGCATCTTTGGAAAATCCTAAATTTATATATGTTGCAACATCCCCTGCAAACAGAAACAGTGAATTCGACAGTAATACAATTATAAGGGCTATCTTTTTCATCTTTTTTTAAGTCCTCCTCTTTGTATATCGAAGAAACCGGCGCTCCGCTATAGCTAATTTTACTATTTTTAAGCCTTTATGCTATAATAGAAGTATGATAAAGAAAATCCGGATCTACAGTATTTATGCAGCACTAGGGATATCCCTTCTTATGATTCTGACATCGGGAAGTGTACTATTTATGAGTAAATTCTACTTAACTACGGTAAAAACCCATGATTTTATCGGCGGCAGTGTCCCGGAATATGCCTCAGGGACCGCTCTGAATCTTGTCTTTGCCCTATCCCTGACAGCTTTCCTTGCAGTCCTGATTTTTAAGTCCCTCTTTAAGAAAAGCTCTTCCCCTGAAGTCTTTTTTATACTTGTGGCGGTTGCTGCTTTATCACTGGAGGGGCTGAGAGCACTTATTTACCTTTCCTATTTCTACGGATGGATGTACAGAGTATACCTGATTCTTCCAAGGGTTATATACTTTGGGAAGCTTATCACAGCCCTCGCCCTCTTTATTTCCGGGCTGTTCTCCACCGGATTCCCCGTACAGAAACAGAATATCTTTCTGGGTTTAAGTTTTATATTCTCAATCCTGCTCTCTTCTACTGTTCCTATTGATTACTCAATTAACGCAAACATCCTGCTTCCCGGCGATAAAACTCCCTATGTTATACAGAAGGTTATCTACGGACTTTACATCCTCTCTGCACTAAACTACTTTGCAGCAGTGTCCATAAATAAGAATAAATATTTTTTAGTTATTGGGCTGGGTGTAGTACTATTTGCTCTTGGAACAGAATTGGTATTTCCCCTGACCGGAGGGATATATCTTATCCTGGGATTTTTCTGCCTTGGTACAGGACTATCACTGATATACTATACTATCAACAAAATATACAGCTGGATTTAGATCTACAGCCCCATTACAGCTACCGTAACAAGCCCTGTTCCAACAGGAATAATAAGGTTATCAAGATCTTTCGAAGGAATCATTTCAAGGAAAGTCGATACCAGAGCAATTATTGCCGCAGCTCTCAAGGATCCCGAAATCCCGTATGCAACAACAAACACCGAAACGAGACACGTAAAACTCCCCGCATACGTCTTTCCGCCGGTAAAGGGGATTGTAACCTTACCGAAATACTTGCCGAAAAGACTGGATAGTCCGTCTCCAAAAGCCAGGGCATATATTGCCATGGCGGCTGCCGGTTCAGGATACAGCATCAGGGCCATCATGGCCCCCAGCCCCAGGGTTACCGGTCCGTATACAAACCTGTTCCTATCCCTCATCCGGGATGCCGATTCAGTAACCTTTGATATAAAGCCTAAAGAATATCCCCGGATCCGCATCAATTCCGAATAAGTATATAACAACAAACCTGCACCAAGAATTACCATTGTAAGACTGATGTTGTACCTGGCAAGGGTCGGAACAATCGCAATCATCATATGGATTGACTTCCTGACAAACTCAACTCTTAGTTCTTCTACACGTGCTCCACTCTGCGCTGCTACTATCTTAGTCATTAATCCACCTAATTCACTTTACTATTATATGCTATGATTAACATGCAAGAACTGTGCCAAAAAGGATAGAAAGGAGTGCTTTATTAAATACTTGTATACTAATGAGATAAAGGGAATTTTCTGACTTTAATATGCTGCTCTCCCATCAGGGTATCTTTTAGTATACAAATTTTTTCACAGATAACTATACTTTCTTAATTTGAAAATTGGCCGGTACTCAGCATTACAAGGGTACAAGCCTCAAGATAGTCTATCCCCTCCTGAGTAAGGGCTTTCATGAGCTCCGGAGCCTCAGTCCCTGGATTAAATATAACCCTTTTCGGACGGATTGACAGGATATCATCAACTGTTTTTTCCCCAAGCCGGGGATTAACATACATGGTAAGGGTATCTACCTCACCTTCGATGGATTTAAGGTCAGATACCGTTGCAATACCTTCAATTTCTCCGTAAGCAGGGTTAACAGGAATTACTTCATATCCGCTTCCGGCAAGCTGTCTTACCGCCATATTTGAATATCTGTTACGTTTTGGACTTGCTCCCAAAACAACTACTCTCTTATTATCCAAATCACACCCCCGGTTTATGGATAAAATATAAATTAATTCCTCATAAGTCAATGACAATAGTCTTTTTACATACTAAACTGTGGATATACTGATAAAAGGGAGAATACCATGAAAAAGTTATTGGGAACGATAGTTGCAGTACTGATTCTCGGTGCGGCAGTATACTTTCTTTCCAGCTATCTGTTTGTTACGAACAAAGCAGGATACTATCAAGTAAAACAGGCTGCAATAACCGGAAAAATATCAGTTCACGACAAACCGGGAACATATCTAAAACTCTTCGGCACGGTTACGACGTATCAAATATCCGATATGAACTATTTTAGTAAATCATCCCTGGAAGGGGGAGCTGGAGAAGAAGCAGACCCCATCAGAGTCCGTTTCAACGACGGCGGTACAGCTGATATCTCCGGATCAATAAAATTCAGATTATCCATGACAGAGAAAGATCAGCTCCTTCTCCATCAGGACTTTAAGAACTATGATAAAGTTCAGAGTGACCTGGTACGGCAGGTTGTTACCGAAGCACTTATGCAGACAGCAACCTTAATGAAGGCGGAGGAATCCTATTCCTCAAGAAGATCCGAATTTACCACCCTTGCAGAACAGCAGATCAGACAGGGAATTTTCGAAACCGAATCCAAAGAGGAAAAATACCTCAATCCAGACGGGAAGGAGTTCATTGAGCGTTCTGTACAGGTAAAACAGGATAAGGACGGGAATCCCATTATCCGGAAAATTTCCCCTTTTAAGAGGTACAATATTCAGATCCTGCAGTTTGTCATCAAGGATATAGATTTCGACGAAACAATCGATGCACTTATTGCAAAAAAGAAAGAGGCTGAGCAGCAGAAGATTGTAGCTCAGGCAAATGCCGAAAGAGCCAAACAGGATGCCATTACCGCAGAGGAGCAGGGGAAAGCACGGATAGCCCAGGCAAAAGCGGATGAGGAAGTCGTAAAGATTAAGGCAGTAACGGAGGCTCAGAAGGAGTACGAAGTTGCACGACTGCGGAAGCAGAAAGCCGAGGAGGATGCTGCAGCACTGTTGGTCCAGAAAGAAGCTGAAGCAAAAGCAGCAACCCTTCTGGTAAGAGCAGGGCTGGCACCGAAAGACAAAGCATTAATAGAGAAAGAAAAAGCTATCGGTATTGCAGAAGAAATGGCTAAAATCAAATTCCCGCAAATCATGATTACGGGAGGAGGAAATGATGCTGCAAGCAATCCTTTCAATGCTGTGGGGCTTGATGCTTTTCTGAATATTATGGATAAATTATCCCAAAAAGAAGGAAACTGACAGAGGTATAAAATGCCGGTTATTGTAAAGATTCTGGTCTCACTGACCATCATTCTCGTTGTTAATAAGTTTTTTAAAAAACTTTCACTTTCTTTGCTTATTGGAACTGTTGTTCTTGCTTTTTGGACAGGACAGAGTATAAGCACTATAACTGAAATCACCTGGAACCGTTTCTGGAGTGTGGACAACGCCTTCCTCTCATTGATAATTGTACTGGTCATATGGCTGTCTTCCCAGATGGAAAAAGCAGGGATCATGAACGATCTTGTCCGGACATTAAAAGCTACACTGTCCTTTAAAGGTTCTCTCATCGTGCTTCCCGCAGTAATAGGGCTTCTTCCGATGCCCGGAGGAGCACTCTTTTCAGCTCCTCTGGTAGACGATAGTGATGAAGAAAAGAAAATTGAACCGATAAAGAAGACCCGGATTAACTACTGGTTTCGTCATATCTGGGAATATACATGGCCGCTCTACCCGGGATTGATCCTTACCTCTGATATAAGCGGACTGCACATATACCAATTAATGCTTCTCGGATTCCCCATTACCCTCACAGCACTTGTAACAGGTTATTTCTTCTTTTTAAGAAAAATACCGCAAGCCTCAGGTGAAAAAACAGCAGCTGAGCATCATTTTCTCAAACTGATCTCTCCGATAATAATTGTAATAGCCGTTTATGCGGGACTGCTGATATTCTTTCCGGGGATCTCCAAGATCAGCAAATACCTTCCCATGACCTTAGGGCTGCTTGCTGCAATGCTCTCCCTCCAGATTATGAGACCATTGGATAGAGAGATGTGGAAGAAGGTTCTATTAAGTAAAAAAGCTCTCACCATGGTTCTGATAGTAATTCTGGTGAGAATATACGGTGCGTTTATCGAAGCACGGCTTCCCGGCGGAACTCTTCTGATGGAGCAGATGAGAATAGAACTCAACAACATAGGGATTCCCCTGACACTTCTTGCTCTTATCATCCCTTTTATAAGCGGAATTACTACCGGTGTTTCTGTTGGATTCGTAGGAGCCTCCATGCCGATAGTTATTTCACTGCTGGGCAGTTCACCGGATCTCTTCCATCTGCTTTCAACCGTTATACTTGCTTTTACCTTCGGCTTTATGGGGGTAATGCTCTCCCCTGTTCATGTCTGCCTGATAGTAACCAACGAATACTTCAAGACCAATCTTGCAAAAAGCCTGACAGCTCTCATCCCGCCGGTACTGGTAATCATGACTGTAGCCGCAGTTTATTCCGCTGTAATCTGGTTTATATAGGAGAAAAATAGTGAAGCCGTCAGAATTTGATGAACTGGAAGGTAAAAAGGAAGAGATCTTAAAAGAGATCAATGAATACAACAGGGAAAGAGATCAGATAAAGATGATGCTGGGCAAGATCGGGGGGACTGCCTACTCCAGTGTGGATATGATAATAAATATTGTATTCTTAAGTATAATCCTGGGACTTTTTATTCTTGAACTCACCACACACTGGCTCCCCTCCTATATATCCCTGGAGGTTAGTGTTCTTCTGGTATCCATAAAAATAGTGTGGATGATTCACTCCCAGTACAAGTTCAACCATTTTCAGTTCTGGATACT
>JANTFL010000009.1 GCA_024763455.1 Sediminispirochaeta sp.
GATAATTCTAGGAGCATTAAAGGAAGAAATAAGTGCTTTTACCCGTTATTTAAGCAGTCTTGCTACTTCTGAGTGGCGAGGGAGGACGCTTTATGAGGGATTTATCTCCGGAGAGAAGTGTGTTGTAACCTGGACTGGCGTAGGAAAAGTTTATGCAGCTATGACAGTCCAGTATGTGATAGACACCTATTCTCCGGATTTACTTTTTTTTATCGGCATAGCTGGAGCAGTTTCAGAGGACCTTAAAATTGGGGATATGGTTGTAGCTGAAGATTGCGTTTTTTATGATATAGACATAACCGAGTATGGATTTGCTCCTGGGGAGCTGCCGGGGCCGCAAAATGGGGAATCTGTAAGATTTTTCCCGGTAGCTCAAAGTCTTGTGGAGAAGGCTCGGGGATATGAACATGAAGGATCTGCCGTAATAATCGGTCGAATTTGCACCGGAGACAGTTTTATAACAGATAAGCTGAAGGCTGAAAACCATAGAACCGCAGATTTTATCCATAACCTTGAATGCTGTGCTGTTGAGATGGAGGGTGCCTCTGCTGCGCAGGTTTGTTATGAAAATGAGATCCCGTTTCTTCTTGTGCGGATCATCTCTGATACCCCGGATCAAACACATGTATCAAATTTCAAGAAAATTTTAGCAAAAAGTTCTGAAGCACTATTCCTGTTTATTAAGTACATGATCTCAAAATAAGATTAGCGATACTATTCGAGTAAAAAAAGCCGGAGTATACCTCCGGCCGTTGGTTCTGCTGTACTACTCTAAAAAATACTAGAGTTTAAAAGTCATTGTTGCACCAAGAAACCCATACGGATTCTTAAAAGCATCGGCTATACTGGCTTTGTTGAATTCTACTAAACTGAACCAGGATAATCCTGCAGCAAACTTGCCAAGTTTTATCTCAGCTGTAGCTCTTACGTTTCCTCCAAGTGCAGCTTTGCCTCCATCCAGAGAAACCCCGAAATTTGGACCAAGCCCCAAACCCAGACGGAAAAGAAGAATATCAAAACTCAGCCCGGCATCTGTCAGCAGAAGTATTTTTTTACTGCCGAGATATTCTGCACTGAGACTTCCTTGAATAGGACCAAGATAAAGACGGGCCTCAGCACCGAAAGCAAGATCATCAAATGTAAGGTTTGTAATACTGGATTTGGTTACACTGTCAGGTACGATTGCCTTTGCATAGTATGCGTTCGGTCCTACCCATAAACTGAGAGCAGGTGCGCTGATTACAGCAGTTATTAGTATTAAAAGTACGAGAATAGATTTCTTCATAGCGTTTCCTCCAATACTGTAGTATAACACACTTTAATTATTAATCAGTTTTAAAAATCATTTTATCTAGAAAGGTCTTTATTCTGGGATGATCCGGATTTGAGTACATTTTGTCCGGAGAAGTCTTTTCAAGGATCCTGCCGTGGTCCATAAAAATAATTGAGTCAGATACTTCCCTTGCAAAACTCATCTCATGGGTAACTATCAGCATTGTCATATGCTCGTGAGCCAGTTCTTTGATTACGGTAAGAACTTCGCCTATCAATTCAGGATCCAAGGCACTGGTAGGTTCATCAAACAGCATAACATCCGGTCTCATAGCTAATGCTCTGGCAATTGCTACCCTTTGTTTCTGTCCTCCGGATAGATAAGCGGGATAAACATCACGTTTATCTTCCAAACCCACTCGATGCAGCAGCTCTTCCCCCAGCTGAATTGCTGATTTCTTATCAATCTTTGCAACAATAAGCGGTGCTTCAATAATATTTTCCAATGAAGTTTTATGAGGATAGAGATTGAAATTCTGAAAGACCATGCCCAGTTTTCTGCAACGTTTCTGGATAACAGATTCTTTTATAAACTTCTGTTTTCCGTTGATCTCCTCTGCGATGGGAAGTCCTTCTATCAGGATTGTACCGGAAGTAGGTTTTTCCAGATCAATCAGACACCTTAGTAAGGTACTTTTACCTGATCCGGAGGGGCCTATAACAGAGATTATTTCCTTTTTGTTAATGGAAAAGGAGACATCTTTTAGTACCTGTAAATCTCCGAAGCTCTTGCATAGATTAATTGTTTCAATCATAAACTGAATACCGTTTTTCCAAAGATTTAAAAAAAAGAACAACACCGTAATTGAGAACAAGATACAGGAGTGCGGCAATGATAAAAGGGCTAATAGTAAAGTCCCTGGATACTATCTCTTTTGAATTCCGTAGGATCTCGCCAATACCCAATACCACAACCAGAGCAGTGTCTTTTACAAGGGTAATTGCTTCGTTCGCGATTGGGGGAAGGACTCTTTTTATAGTCTGAGGCAGGATAATTCTCCTCATAGTCTGAAAGTATGACATCCCTAAAACCTTTGATGCTTCATATTGTCCTTTATCGATGGACTGGATTCCTCCACGGAAAATTTCAACAAAATATGCGCCATAATTCAAAATAAACGTCAGAAGGGCTGCATTAAACCGTTGAAGACGAAAACCGGGGAAAATAATGGGAAGTCCATAGTAAACAAAGAAAATTTGGAGGAGTAGGGGAGTACCTCTGACAATTGAAGTATATGCTTCCATGAGATATATCAGGATTTTAACTTTGGAAGTCTTGGCCATAGCTCCTGCAAAGCCGAGAGGAAGGGAAAAAATTATAGTGAGAAAAAAGAGTTTTAAAGTAATGGTACATCCTTTAAGGATGTACCCTGCTGACTGTAAAAAATAGTCCATCTATCTTGGTAAGAGAATATCTTCTCCAAACCATTTTTTCGAGATTGCCGCTGCACTCCCATCTTTCGCCATTTCATCCATAATGGAGTCAACTTTTTTCACAAGAGCTCTGTCATCCTTTCTGAAACCTACTCCGTATTCTTCTTCTGCGAAGTAATCCTTTGCTACTTTATAGATTCCTGGTTTTTTTGCTATGTAATATCTTCCCAGAATTTCATCGACAACAACAGCATCGATTCTGCCGGTTGCCAGATCCATCAGAGCCTGAATATTATCTTGGTATTTTGCAAGCTCTTTGAAACTTTCAAGTGCTTTCTTATTTCCCCGGACTGCATCCTCCGCACTGCTCCCCAGCTGGATACCTACAGTTTTTCCGGAAAGATCAGCTATTTTGCCTATAGTTGATGAATTCGATACGATGATAATCTGTTTATTCGCAATGTACGGCTTTGAGAATGATATTTTCTGTTTTCGTTCATCAGTAATAGTTAAACCGTTCCAAATAACGTCAATATCTTTGCTGTTAAGATCAAGAATCTTTGAATCCCAGTCAATCGGCTGCAGTTTGAGTTCAACTCCTAGTCTTTTACAAACTTCCTTTGCCAGGTCTATATCAAAGCCGGCTATGTCCCCATTATCATCACGGAAACCCATGGGGGGAAAGCTGTCATCCAGTCCCAGAACCAGATTCCCTTTGTCCAGTACGTAATTTAAAGAATTATCCGTTCCCGAAGTTTCTTTAGCACCCCCGGCAAATACAACAAAACCCGTAAAAATCATAAGCAGCAATAGAGTTGCCTTTTTCATGTTTATCTCCTTTCATAGTCCTTAGAAAAAACTATTATAGAGAAGGATTTCAGCTGTGTAAAGGAGTTTGATGACTCTGCAGCAGTCATTACCTTCATCTACACAGTTTTTACCGGTGATGCGGCTATTCTCGCTTTTGCTAAAAATCTTTATCCTGGGTATAATTTATTCGAATTGTAATTCTATTCTTTCCTCTTTGTTGACTTTTTTAGCCTCAAATATTATTATGGCCACCTGAATTGTGAAGATTGTTAAGGAGAATATATGTCAAAAGCAAGAAGAGGGAGCGGAATCAGGGAACTTGTAAGCAGAGGAAGGGGAACATGCCCTGTTTGTAAGAGAACCGGAATTAAGCTTCTGTACGAAAATGAAGTAAATGGGAAGAAGATAATGGTATGCAAGGAATGCAACAAGGCCATTGCTCACGGAAAAAAACAGGAAGAACTGGCCGCAGTTTAACTTTATCCCCTATTTTAAGTAAATCCTGCTTCATAGCAGGATTTTTTTAAGCCCTGGTTGTACTTAGGAGTTAAGAATGTCGGCTCACACCATACTGATCATTTTTATTCTTTTTTTTATCCTTGAATTTGCATTCAAAGCAGTACTAATCCTGCTGAATATCCATGAATCAAAGAAAAATCGGGGGTCTGTCCCCAGTTGGTTCAAAGAATATATTGATACCTCAAAATATGAGAAATCTACTGCCTATACTATCGAAAAGGGGTTTCTGACTTTGCTTTCAGATAGTGTTAGTTCGATTGTTGTCTTAGCTGTTATACTAACCGGTTCTTTTGGGGTTCTGGATGAAATAATAAGACGGACTTCAATGCACCCCTACCTTGTTGGTATCACCTATTTTGCTGTTCTTTCGTTATTCTTTTACCTTGTTAGTATTCCTTTTAAAATTTATTCTCAGTTCAATTTGGAGGACAAATACGGATTTAACCGTATGACTGTAAAAATTTTTATTCTTGATCAGCTTAAGGGGCTGGGCATTTCAGCTGTAGTATTAATTATTGTATTGGGTGCGCTCTTCTTTTTTATGGATAAATCAGGACGATTATGGTGGATAATTGCATCAATCGGAATAATTGGTTTTCAGGTTGTCATTAACATTTTATATCCCTTGGTAGTTGCTCCGCTTTTTAATAAATTCAGTCCGCTGGAAGAGGGAGAACTTAAGAAAACTCTGGAACAAATGGCAGAGAAAAATGATTTTTCGGTAAAAGGGATCTTTGTAATGGACGGGAGTAAACGATCAGCCCATTCAAATGCCTATTTTACGGGGTTCGGCAGAGTTAAAAGGATTGTACTTTTCGATACTTTAATAGAAAAATTAACTCCGTCTCAGCTTGCAGGGGTTCTTGCCCATGAGATTGGGCATGAGAAAAAACACCATCTTCTCAAAGGTCTTATTCTGTCATTCTTTGTAACTGTTTTTACCTTTTTTATTCTGGACAGGTTTATGAACTACCTTCCACTGTATCAGGCATTTGGATTTCATAGAGCTTCCTACCATGCAATTCTGGTAATTATAAGTTTTTGCACCGGTCCGTTTACTTTTTTTCTGACACCGCTTTTTACAATGTGGTCCAGAAAACATGAGTATGAAGCTGATAGATATGCTGTAGAGGTTTCAGGAAACAAGGAAGATTTGAAAAATGGGTTAATAGTTCTTGCAAAGGAGAACCTGGCAAACCTAATCCCGCACCCTTTATACAGTTTCTTTTTTTATTCCCATCCGACCCTCGGTGAGCGGCTCAAGGCTATAGAGTCTATACCCCCTATTGAGAATTAACACCCCTAACCAGAGACAGAAACCTGTTATAACTGCCTTTCCGGTGATCCAACGAAAGATACCTTCCATTGATTTTTACAGGATGAGGCACAAAATAAACTATTCTGTCCTCCGTTACACCAAAGGTAAGAATAACTGACTCCTCTGCATGCGGCATCCCTCCCATCCCCGGGAAAATAAAATTTCCCATTGAGTACACAATCAATTTGTTTTTATATGCTTCAACTCCTTGAAGGATGTGGGGATGACTGCTGAGTATGAGATCTACACCCATATCGATGTATTTTTTGTAGAGATCCCGTTGCCCTTTCGTTGGTTCAGAGGTCCATTCAACCCCCCCGTGAATAAATAGAATATCAAAAGAATCAGGGCTGACCATATTTTTAACTGCTCTGTCTGCATCAGGACCAGCAAAAAGTATGCCTGGACGGTCATTCCCTGCTCCGGCCTGTTTTTCCCCGTCAAATCCATTGTGTTCTTTCGGATAGGCACCTAAGGAGAGTATCCTTATTTTTTCTCCTCCTATAATAGTATGCCAGTATTTCTCAGCATCCATCAGGCTCATCCCCGCACCGGAGAGGGGAGTAGAAGTTGATACAAAATTCTTTAAGGTATCAACAAAACCGGCTTCCCCATAGTCGTATACATGATTATTTGTTATACAAAAATAATCAAATCCTGCTTGTTGAAGAATTGGGAGTACTGCGGCATGAAACTTGAAATTGTATGATTTCGGTGTTTTTAAAGTTCTTTCCGTAACGGTTCCCTCAAGGTTGCCAAGAAGCAGATCCTGGCTCTGCAGGATTCCCAAGGTATCACCAAAGATAGTTTCCACCCCGCTTCCGGATCCTGTTAAAATCTCCTGGACGCCCCTTTCAACCATGATATCTCCAACTGCTCCTATCCAGGTTATTGCAGGAGGATCGGTCAGCTGGTCTTTGTATGAATTAACCAGAGTGCTGAACCACTCTTTAATGGTTGAGTTACCTTTAAGGCCATCAGTAAGAACCAGTTTCAGGGTAGTGGTCTGCAATCCCGGATAATTTGGGTTATCAGGATACATCCCTCCAACTGATACAGCTCTATCCGGTAATCGTACATCTTCAAGAAGAACAGAATTCTTGATTGAAAAGTTCTCCAGTGGGACGTCATAAAGAGGGTCCCAGATCTTTGCTGTTGGTGTGTAATAGTCTCTTTTTATGACAGCAGATTCTATAGCTCCAGCTTTTTCTGCTCCGTCCCCGCTTTTCACCATAGGGGAGTTGCGTTCAAGAATAAGTTTTCCACCTGATTCAGCATCACCAGAATTGTGTACGGTAAATCCTTCCGGAAGTGGATGTTCTTCGACTATTTTATTAAGTTCAGCTATAAGATAATCAGGTGCGGATAGTTCAATGAAGGTATCTTGTCCGGTACATGAAGTCAGGAGGAGATACAGAAAAATAGTTGAGATTACGGTAAATATATTTTTCAAGACTACCTTCCCGTTGCACCGTTAAGCAGATCTTTTATATTCACTTCTCTGATGGAAGAAAAACCTGCTTTTATAAAGGAATCAAAAATTACCTCGGAGACATTATCGCTTTCACTTTTCTTGTTCGAATATCCGATCAGCGGTTTCAAGATCTCATCTGCTTTCATGGATCCGGGATCTCTGACTGGAAGAATGCTTTTCCCATCCTGTGAAACGTACAGGATGTCAGTTTCTGAAAAGAGTTTCAGGTATTTTTCACATTCTGTTAGGGACAGACCCCGAATATAGGCCAATTGTGCTACTGAGTAGGGCTTACCCCCCTTTGTAAAGTTGTCAGCAATAAGAAAAAACAGATCCAATCCATTAATAATCATGAGGGAAGGCGACATCCCTCCTGAAATGCTTTTGCGTATTACATTCCCATGGTACTGATGAACGTAGGTTATCTCCAGGGAGCTGAGAACTATCAGCCAGATTATATAGAGCCATAGCAGAAATATGGGTATTGCAGCAAGTGAGCCGTAGATGACAGACATCCGGATAACATAGTTGGTTCCGTTAACAAAAATCCATCTGGCAAGATCCCAGAGAATTGTGCCGGATAAGGCGCCGAGTATACTGCTTTTTATCCTTACTTTTCCAGCCGGTATCGCAGAGATCATCAGCATAAAGGTTGTAAAAATAAGAATTGAGGGGAGGAGAAGCATAACCCATCTAAAGAGAAAAAGAACTTCTGGTAAACGGCTCAGCAGAGAACGTATTGGATGAGAAATGGCAAAGCTGGCGCCGATAAAAAGAGTGCCGAACACTATGACGGAGGAGTAGGAGGTAAATTTGGCAATAAAACTTCGTCTGTTACTGCTGCCCCATACAGCGTTAAAATTTTCGCTTATACTGTCTATAAGTGAGATAGAGGTAATAGCAAAAACCAGAAGTCCTGCTATACCCAGAGTTTTTGAGTTGTTGATAAAGGAGTTGATGTAATTCAGGAAGTCCTGATGCATTGTTGGAACAAGCATCTTTACAATAAAGTTCTTTACATCTGTTTGGACCTGATTAAACGCACCGAATGCTGTAAAAAGGGCGAAAACCAGAGCAAACAGGGGGACAATTGCAAGGAGTGAGGAATAGGCCAGACTTGAAGCCCTGATGAAACACTTATCTTTTACAATTTCTTTGCCTACTACAGGAAGAAGACCGAAGAGCTTTTTGATTTTTCCTTTGAAAAACGCTATGTTAACTGTCATAAACACAAGAATGAAGAAAAAAATAAAAATATACAAGTAAAATATGAATATTGAACATTTATTTTTTAACAGGTAGTATCACTGCATGGATATTTTCGGATTGAAGGTCTTTATGGTTGGAATAAAGGGTACCGGTATGACGGCTCTTGCTGAACTTTATAGAAAGAGCGGAGCTTTTGTGTCCGGATCTGATAGAGCCGAAAAATTTTATACCGATACAATCCTTAATAATCTGGAAATCCCTTTTTTTGAAAGTTTTGATAAAGAGTATCTGCCTGATGATGTCGATCTGGTTATTTATTCTTCAGCATATTCTGTTGTGGAAAACCCGCAGTTAAACTATGCCCTTGAAAAAGGGTTCCCAGTACTGGAATATGCAGCGGCTCTGGGCAATCTTTCAAAAAGCAGATTCTCTATTGGAATTTCGGGAGTTCACGGTAAAACTACAACAACTGCATTGACCGGGGCCTTGATAAAGGAACTTGATGTAGATGCAACTGTACTGGTTGGGTCAGGAGTCTCAAACTTTAATGGAAGTTCGGTTTTTGTTAATGGCAGTAAATACTTTGTTGCAGAGACATGTGAGTATAAAAGACACTTTTTAAACTACAGCCCGGATGTTATTGTAATAACAAGTATTGAAGAGGATCACCTTGATTACTTCAGAGATATTGATGATATCTATGACGCATTTGTTTCCTACGGTCTGAAGCTTCCTCAAGGAGGTGCTCTTATTTACTGTGCTGATGATGAGGGTGCAGTTCATGCCGCGGAGATGATTTTAAAGGAAAGGAGTGACTTGACAGGAATTCCTTACGGGGAAAAGGGTGAAGGAAGATATCAAATCACCGATGAAAGTACTGGAAACGGCGAGACTTCGTTTCGGCTTAAAGGATTCGGGATCCCATTTAAAGTAAGAATCCCCGGGCATCATAGTGTCCTGGATGCAGCAGCAGCTGTCGCTGTTGTTGAAGCAATTTTAGCCAATGAGGGAATCGCTGTTGATGATGAAGTCCAAAAGAAAATTGCTGCGGGGCTTGCCTCGTTCAGGGGGAGTAAACGGAGGTCAGAGATTATCGGTGAATGGAAGGGGATTCTTGTTATGGATGATTATGCTCATCATCCTACCGAAATTTTCACTACCCTCAAAGGATTAAAAGAGTTCTACCCGGGAAGAAGACTGATTGTAGATTTTGCGTCCCATACCTACTCCAGGACAGAGGCTCTATTAGATGAGTTTGCCAGCTGTTTTTCTCCTGCAGATATGGTTATCCTTCATAAAATCTATGCTTCCGCCAGAGAAAAAAGGGGAAATATTACAGGCAGAGATCTTTACAACAAAGTCAAGGAGAAAAAAACAGCGGTCTACTATTTCAATGAAGCTCTTGAATCCACGGGGTTTTGTATGGACCAGCTGACTGCCGGTGACATATTTATAACAATGGGTGCTGGAGACAACTGGATCCTCGGACAGAAAATAGCAGAAGAACTTAAAAAGGCAGAGTAAACATGAAAAGCATGACAGGGTATGGAATAAGTGAAATCCAGAATAAAAAGATCCGGATGGTCTGCGAGATCAAGTCCTACAATAACAAATTCCTGGATATGAGTATAAACATCCCCGCCTTTCTTTCCCCTCTTGACCCGGAAGTACGGCGATGGATAAAGACGAGAGTGGCACGGGGCCGAGTTGAGCTTACTGTACGGGTCAAGGAATTAGAGGAAGATCTTGAAGTGATTGTTGATTCCTCAGCGGTAAAAGCATACAGCAGTGCTCTGAGTAAGATTGCATCTGCTGCAGGTATCGAGGAAAAGCCGCACATAACCCACTTTTTAAAGCTGGAAGGGGTTTTAACTGCTTTGAAAAAAAGGGATATTGATGAGTATCGGGATATTCTTTTTACCGAGATGGAAAAAGCATTTGCAGAATATGAGAAAGGGAGAGAGCGAGAAGGAGTACAAACGGAAAGGGATATTGAAGATAATCTTTCTGCACTTGAAGAAATGCTTGCTCTCGTCAAGAGTAAAGAAAAAGAGATGGAGTCGACCTTTAAGAAAAATATTGTAACAAGGTTCCATGAGCTGATCAATGAGGAACTGGATGAGAACAGGGTTCTTTCGGAAACGGCACTTTTACTGATGAAGTACGGGATAGGAGAGGAAATCAACCGTCTTGAAGGGCATTTTAAGCAATTCCGTCTCTTTTTGAAGGAGAATAAACCTGTCGGGAAAAAGCTGGACTTTCTTTGTCAGGAGATAAACAGGGAGATTAATACAATAGGATCTAAGACAACATTGCTGGAAATCAGTAATTCTGTGGTAGGAGCTAAAGATTCACTGGAAAAAATCAGGGAGCAGTTGAGAAATGTTGAGTAATATAAAGATAGCTATTTCCGGAAAGAGCGGGTGCGGAAATACTACAGTAAGCAGACTGGTTGCTGATAAACTGGGATTGAAACTGATAAATTATACTTTTAGGAATATGGCAGAAGATCTTGGTCTTTCTTTTGAAGAATTGAGAAAACGTGCTGAAAACGATGATTCTTACGACAGAAAACTGGATTTGAAGCAGGCGGAGCTGGCTGAGGAGGGGGGCTGTGTCCTTGGATCCCGCCTGGCTATATGGATACTTAAGGATGCAGATTTAAAAGTGTATTTGACAGCTTCTGACAGGGTCCGCGCGGAGAGGATTGCCTCGCGTGAAGGAAAGACAGTTGAAGCAGCACTGAACGAGACGTTGGAAAGAGACCACCTTGATCATGATCGGTACTTGCGCATCTATGGAATTGATAATGATGATCTATCAAAAGCGGATCTTGTTATCGATACTGAGAAAAACAATGCAGACGATGTTGCTTCTTTCATTATAAATGCTGTAGAATCTTTACACAGATAGCATAAAACAGTATACTATCCTTCACAGCTGATAGATAAGATAAAATAGGAGAATTATAGATGGGTATTCCTCTGGACTTACTGATTACAAAGGATTCCAACGTATACGAAATGACCTGTGCAGTTATAAAAAGAGCGGAGTTGTTAACCCTGTCTGGTGAGAGCGAAGAACTTGCTTTAAAGGGTGAAAAAGTGGTTTCTACTGCCATTGATCAGATTCTTACGAAGAAAGTTGAGTACGAAATCACCGATTAAGCATCCTGTTATTCTTCTGTTCGGCCCCACAGGGGTGGGGAAGACAGATCTTATATTAAAATTATTTAAAGATACCTATGAAATAATCAACTCTGATTCGATGCAGGTGTACAAGGGGATGGATATTGGTTCCGCGAAGCCTTCTTTACAGGAGCGTGCAGAAATCCCTCACCATTTGATTGATTGTATGCTTCCGTCAGAGCAGTTTAATGCCGGAATGTTTGTCAAGATGACTGACCGTTTAATCCCTGAGATAAGAGACAGGGGCAAGATCCCGGTAATCTCAGGGGGAACAGCTTTTTACTTTAAAAGTTTTCTCTATGGTCTGCCTGACCTTCCTCCTGTAGGGGTTGCAGTTCGGGAGTCACTGCTGAGCGAACTCAGCAGGAAAGGGTTGCCGGCACTTTATACTGAGCTCAAACTTGTCGATCCTCTCCGGGCAGAACAAGTTGACCCTGGTGATTCCTACCGAATCCTTCGGGCACTGGAGGTTTTTCGGGTTTCCGGGAAATCACTCTCATCCTTTAGCGTCCCGGACAAAATAAGAACGCATATCAGGCCTTTGGTGATTGGATTGGAACGGCCGCGGCAAGAGTTGTATGACCGGATTAATATGCGTGTTGATAGAATGATAGAACGGGGACTTATTGATGAGGTAAAGCATCTCATCGAAGCGGGGTATACTAAAAAAGATCCGGGAATGAAAGGGATCGGTTATGGTGAATTTTTCCTGCAGGCTGAAACGGGCGAATATACAACAGGTGATGTGATTGCCTTGATTAAAAGGAACAGCCGCAGATACGCAAAAAGACAATATACTTTCTTCAAAAAATTACCAATGGTAAAATGGTTTAACCCCGCTGATACGGCGGTTTTAGAAGCGGTTAAGGGCTTTATAAAAAATGTTTAGATTTTACTGTTTTGGGTGTATAATTCTTATATGAAAAAGAATCTCTTTCTTCTATGTATGTTAATTTTTACTGTCGGTTCAATTTTTGCCCAGAGTCAAACTGTTTCAGATCAACCTGCGGGGGTAATTATTTATGCAGAAGGAACAGGCTTTGATGTTATTCACCGAGGGAAGATTACCTTTATCGATCTAGCAAAGGGAGATGATCCATTCCAAATAGTGCTCGTAAAAGGGGATATCGTTAATACGTACGATGAGACGTTTATAGAAGTTCAGCTGACACCGTCACAGAATACGGTTAAGATATCAGAGAATACAAGTTTTACCGTAAAGGAAACTGACAGTGCCGGGGGAGGAAATTTCGAGCTGAACTACGGCCGGGTCCGTGCTAAGGTTTCAAAACTTTTTGGGTCAAGAAAATTTCAGATTACCAGTCCGTCGGTAATTGCCGGTGTACGGGGGACTGATTTTGGCTGCAACGTAATAGCCCGGAAGGAGAGTGGCGGGGTTCAACTATCGGAAGTTTTCTGTTTTGAAGGAAGTGTCGCTGTCCAGCTCACGCGAGCTGATATAACCGAAAGTGAGTCTGAGGAAGTTATAATCAAAGCGGGTGAAATGGTAAAAGAGGAACAGATAGCGGAAGATAAAGGGAAATCGTCTATACTAACCGTCCAGACTGTTCCTCCTGAGATTAAGAGTTACTGGGAAATCCATGACTTTAAAGGAAGCACAAGAACACTGGAAAACAAAGAGGAAGCTCCTGCTCCAGGTGCACTTGATCAGCTGAAGGCTCAATCCGCCGCAATGCAGAGGAAAGAGAAATTGAAAAAAGCTGCACTATGGACAGGTACAGCAGGTCTTGTCGCAGAAGCCGCAGGTGCGCTTATTTTTTTCAGCGGGGAGATAATCCCTTCTTTGCAGCACTATGATACAACACCCTACGCACAGGCAGCATTTATAAGCGGCGGAATTCTAATCGGCAGTTCGATCCTCAGCCTGTTGGGGCTTGCTTCTTCCGGTAACTAGTTTTCAGAAAAAATTACCGCAGAAAAGATCTGGATCACTGTTGAACTGTCTTTGTAGCAATCCCCGCTCATCCCGGCTTTATAACAGGTGTTCCTAAGGAACTCTTCGCGCTTCCAACCCTGTTCTACCGGTACCTGGGGAAGGAGAACACCTGAGTAAATACCGTTTCTCATCAATATCCCATGGGTTCCTACCTGAATCTCGTTTAAAGATGAAATCCTCTTTAAAGGGGAAAGCACCGAGATTTCAATCTCTGTTTCTGGTAGTTCTTCCGGTGTCAGAGCTGGAAATCGCGGATCATGAAATGCACTTTCCCGTGCAAGCTTTTTAATTGCTGTAAACAAGGGATACACCGGAACGATATTACCAATGCAACCACGTAAACGGCCATGAATATGAAGTGTAACGAAAGCTCCGAGAGGGGTTTCAAGTTTTTCGGAAGGTTGTTTATATGCTCCGTCCCTCTCCTCCAGATATGAGGCGATACTTTCTCTTGCCGTATGTAGCAGGAGTTCCTTTTCTGTATCTGAAAGGTTAAAATCCATAATAAACCTCCTTATCTATTATAAAAAGATAGTGCTCCAAAACATACTCTTTTTTCTGAAGGTTTCTTCATCCCTGTGTCCATACCGCTTCCGTCACAGCTGTGTGACAGCACCCTGTATGAAAGTTCACCGTTGAAGAGGAGGTAAAGAGCAGTAAGGGTATCTGCACTGCATGCGTTTATCTTTCCTTTGTCGAGCATCTGAGGAAACTCTTCCCACTTCTGCTGTGCGAGAAGCTTTAGAAAAAGATTGGTATCACGTTCTGCATCTTGCAGATGATCGTATGCAGAAAGGTTTGAAGAAACAACAAAGAGGGTAGACTCGAGACTGTCCACAACTGCCTCCTGCAATGCCGATGCAAGCTTTTTCGCTATTGACAGGGAGGGGAACCCGGTAAGCACGGGAATAATCTGTGCCTCAGGCCACAAGTACTGAATAAAGGGAAGCTGAACCTCAATCGAATGCTCCTCTGTGTGCGGGATATTATCAGCTTTAAATATTGGATTTGATGAAAGCAGTTTTTCAACAACCCCGGTGTCAACTTTCAGGATGCCTGAGGGCGTATCGAACGCAGTGTATTCAGGAAGGAAGACTGCTTTTTCCGGTTCCCTATGGACTCTGGAAAGTAAGAAAACCCGTTTTACATACCGTTTCGACACGGTTTTGTAGGCATCCCCCATAAACTTCCCTGCATACCGATAGCCTGCATGGGGGGAAAGAATAATCTGAGCCTCACCGGCGGCTTCGCTCGAAGTTTCCATAAAAGTACGTACCGTATCAATGAGCTCATCTTTCCCCCCGGGGTAAAAGATCGAACTTACCGTCGCTTCCCGTGTTTCTTTTTTACGCATCAAATTTTCCTCTATTCAGCAGTTTATCCAGTCTTTTCCCATCCATGGTAATTGACAGATTTTTTTCATGGGTGGGGAGCACCAGTCCCTTTTTACCATTTTTTGCACGCCGGAGATATTTAGCCTGGGTGTAGTACAGCTCACCGTACCCGTTTTTCTTCCCTTTTGAAAAGAAAAGAGCAAGGTTTCCGGCATCAAGGAGTGTTTCCAGTGGAACAGACTTCCCCCGTTTGTACTTGATAAAAACATATCCCCCGGGGAAATCCCTGGTATGAAGCCAATAATCGTTCCCCTTGATGTATCTTCTCAAAAGAGAATCGTTCTCCAGAGCGGTCCTCCCTACCAGTATAGTAAAATCTCCGGAAAAAAACTGCAGCCCCGGAATTTTGTCCTTAATCTTTTTTTCAGGACTGCTTTTAATTTCTGCTGCGTACGTTCTCAGTTTGTCTAGCGAAGAGTTTAAATCAAGATCAGGATCAAATAGTTTTCGGATATCCCCTTCGAGAGAAGCCTTTCTGGATTTCAGATTAGCGAGTTCCTGCCGTATATTTTCTTCTCCGGCTTTTTCTTTCTTGTATTTTTTAAACAGCTTCTCTACATTCTGGGAGGGAGAAATAGTGGGATCTATCTTTATCAAAATTTTTTCGTTGTTGTTGTAGTAGTTATCTACGGTTATCTCTTCCATTCCGGGAGAAATTTCGTAAAGATGGGCTTTCAAAAGTTCGGCCTGTTCCCTGTAGGTTTCAAATCCTCCGGTTTGTAGAAATTTTTCTTCGATGGATTCTATCGATGAATCTATTTGTGCCAGCTTTAAGTCAATAAGCTTCCTGATTCGTACGGACAGCTCTTTGAATTCTTCCTCATCTTCTCTGGACTTGTAAAATTTTTCAATAAAGGCATTAAACGATCCTTCCCCATCCCAATTCCGGATTTCAAAGATTTTTTCCTTTCCAGACGGTTTGTTGGAGAGTCCGGAAGCAGACGTTATCTGATCTTCCGGTTTGTACGCTTTGCCGGATATCTCTCCCTTTCCGGGTCTTCTGAAGAAGGCATCAAGTATAATACCTTCGCTGTCAGTGGCGAGTATATTCGGGTTGCCTCCCCATAATCTAAGGTAGAGGCAGGTCTCTTCCTCCGCTCTGCGGATTTTGAGTAAGACAATCCGTTCTCCCTGAAGCTGAGAAGCCTCAACTATCCGGCCTCCGCTGATCCTTGATCTCAGGAGCTGTGCGAAACGCTGGAGAGGAATTTTGCTGGTAACTTTTCCTGTAAGACGGTGGAGCCGAACCTTTCCCTGTTTCATGGATACAAGGAGGGGGAAACGGTTACCGGGTTTGTACAGGTCCAGGACAAGGGTTTTAAAGTCCGGCTGCCGTATCTTCTGTATGTGTGAATTTACCAAATCCAGTTCTTCGAGTATGCGATCTATTTCTTTCCAGTTTAATGACATCTGTCAGCTCTGTCCCTTTCCCAAATCCAGTGAACTCAGAAAGATAGTTTTATCCAGGGTGGAATAAAAAATAAAGGTAACTATTTGCGGCAAAGGGTTTTTTTTAAGGAAATCCCTTACCGCTTTGAAAGAAATAGCAGCAGCTTTTTCTTTCGGAAACCCGTATACGCCGGTGGAGATTGCAGGGAAAGCAATTGTTTTAATAGTATTAGGGGGACATAGAGAAAGAGAGTTGTCGTATGCATTGTACAGGGTTTTCTCTTCGCCGCTCCTGCCGCCCCGCCATATAGGGCCAACTGTATGGATAACAAAATGTGCAGGAAGATTTCCTCCGCCGGTTACTGCTGCTTCGCCCGCAGGAAGTCCCCCGGGATAGTCAGTTTCCCGGATTTTTTTGCAAGCTTCCAGAATTAACGGCCCTCCTGCCCGGTGAATTGCACCGTCGACACCTCCGCCTCCCATAAGGGAGGAATTTGCAGCGTTGACGATTGCGTCTACCTTGAGTCTGGTAATATCCCCGGTAGTTATAACAAGTCTTCCTTCAAGAAGTTTATCCATAAAACCTCCTTACTTATCTACCTGTTTATAGTCTGAAATAAGATCGAGAAATAATTTCATGTCACTCTTTTCCCCAATGGTAACCCTGATAAAATCTTCAATACCCGGCTGGTTGAAATGGCGCACGAGTATACCTTTCTTTTTAAGCCATTCGTACACTCTTCTACCGGATACCTTGTCTTTTCTGATAAAGATAAAGTTGGCAGCACTCGGCAGTACCTCCCAACCGAGGCTCAGAAGGGCATTAGACACCTCATCCCGTACTTTTATAATTTCGCTAACCGTTTTTTGGAAGTAATCTGTATCCTTTATCGCAATAATACCTAACTCCTGTGTTATTGCATCAACGGGGTATGAATTAAAGGAATCCTTTACCGTATTGAGCGCTTTTATGAGTGCTCCGTCCCCGATGGCAAATCCGAGTCGGGCTCCCGCAAGGGATCTGCTTTTCGAAAAGGTCTGTACGACAAGAAGATTTCTATATTTTCCAATCAGTGAAACGGCTGAATCTGCACCGAAATCTACGTATGCTTCATCGATTACAACAATTCTGTTTTTTTGAACCTTACTCAGAAATGAGTCTAGTTCCCCGAGTGCGATACCCATCCCAGTAGGTGCATTCGGATTCGGAAAGATTATTCCTGTATAGTGATCCTTTTTAAGGAATGCTTCTAGATTGATTGAATAGTCTCTGTTCAGGGGAACTTTAAAATAATCTATCCCATAGAATGTGGTATAGACCGGATAGAAACTGTAGGTATGCTCAGGAAATAGTAGCGGCCCTTGTGAACTTTCAAAAAAAGCGTAATAACAAAAGGAAAGAACCTCATCCGATCCGTTTCCGGTAAAAATATTTTCAGCATTAACACCATAGTATTCTGAAATTACCGTGCGAAGTCTCAGAGAAGATGGATCCGGATAAAGCCTGAGTCTGTCAGCATCCATGGATTTCAAGAATTCTGTAATATCAGGTGAAGGACCATACGGATTTTCGTTGGTATTAAGCTTGATGTACTTCATATCCCTGGGCTGTTCACCGGGAGTATATGGACTCAGGTTTGTAAATCGTTTAGTAAACATAAAGCAATTCTACCCCTAATCTTGTTGTTATACAACTAGAGATCTAATCTCGCTGACCATGTAGAAAGACCCTGCTGTTAAAACAGGTCCATTTGCTGCCCCTGTTTCGATAAGCTGTAATGCCTTGGTATAAGCCTTCAGAGGATCTTTTTCCAAAATGGTATCCTTTCGAACCTCTTTGAAGGCCTTCCAAACGGTTTCAGGGTCACTTTCTTTGAATGTCCCCGGTGTGGATATAATAATCTTATCAAAATAGGGGACGAGAATCTCTGCCATCCCACGGAAATCCTTTCCTTCTACGGATCCGAATATAAGGAGTCCTTTTCTGCCGAAAATATTTTCATAGGTTCTCATCATGTGCTTTGTTGATTCGGGAGTATGTGCGCCGTCAAAAATAAAAGTTTGACTCTTTTCAACGATCTCAAAGCGTCCCGGCAGTATCTTTTTACCAAATTGTTTTAAGACTTCGTTTTCAAAACTGCCATATTCGGTTGCCCCGGGGCCTTGGGTGAACAGTTTTTCAAGAACAAGCCAGGCAAGAGCCGCGTTGGCAGCCTGAATTTCACCGGGCAGGGATAATGTGAACCCGGTTGTTGCTCCGTCCCTCTTAATCAGCTGAATTCTATTTTCTTTTCCCTTCTGGGTAGAGCGTATTTCTGAAAATATCTCATCTGCCCGGTAGAGGGAGGCATTTTCTGCTTCTGCTTTCCTCTCTATCACCTCCATGACCCTATCATTTTGGGGAGAAGTAAAAACCGGGATCCCTCTCTTGATAATACCTGCCTTTTCGAAGGCTATTTTTTCGAGGGTATCTCCAAGGATGTCAGTGTGCTCGGTTTCTATGGGTGTAATGACTGAAGCTTCAGGAATAATTACGTTCGTTGCGTCAAGTCTTCCCCCAATACCTGTTTCAATTACTCCCCAAGCACAATTTGTATTTCTAAAAATAATAAACGCCATGAGGGTAAGAAGTTCAAATGTTGTCGGTTCGGAAGTCCCTGTTTCCTCATCCACTGTGAAGGTATCAAGTTTCGAAGCTATCTCTTCAGCTGCTTTGATATATTCGCTGTCACTGAAAAAAGCTCCTGATTCCGTAATTCTTTCCCTGTAGGAAGTGACATGGGGAGAAGTATACAGTCCGGTTTTAAATCCAAGAGATTCAAGCCCGGAAGCTATCAGTGTCCCTGTGGAACCTTTTCCTTTGGATCCTGCAATATGAATCAGCTTGATATCCTGATGTGGCTGTCCAAAATGAGAAAGAAGAGCTTTCATCCGGGAAAGGCGGTAATCTCTAATGGTTTGCTTTCGTTTCTTTTCAAAATTCATGAATGTCCCCAAATAGTTGAATGCATCTTCAGGCGTCGGAAATTCCATAACGATTCTCCATAAGAAAATATAATTAGATCATTAAATCATTTTGCTTGACTTGTGAACAAGTCTACCTTAAAGTTAATCATTAATTCTATATATAAGGATAATGAATGCTCAAAATTCAGGATGTTAGTAAGCATTTTGGCGGTTTAAAGGCGCTGAACAAGGTTGGGTTCACAATAGAGGAGGGCCGGGTCCACGGAATAATAGGACCCAACGGTTCCGGCAAAACAACCCTGTTTAACTGTATAACAGGCCTTCTCCCTTTAACGGGAGGACAGATATTTTTAGATGGAAATGAAATTACCGGATTTAAACCGAGTGTAATAGCCAATATGGGAATAAGAAGAACCTTCCAATCCGGTAAACTTGTTCCATCATTAACAGTCATCGAAAACGTAATGAGCGGAATATATGATTTTCAAAAAACAGATATACGGGATACTTTTTTCAGACTGCCTTTTAAAAAGTCAAAAAAAGAGGCAGAGCTCAGGGAGAAATCATTGAGTATTTTAAAGATGGTCGACATGGACAAGGCTGCTGACAGATGGGCAAGTGATCTGGTTTGGGCGGAACGGCAGTTTGTACAGATAGCCAGGGCGGCAGTTTCTAACCCGAAGATACTGCTTCTGGATGAACCAGCTTCCGGTATGGGACCTGTAGAGACAGAACAGGTAGGGTATCTGATCGGTAAATTAAAGTTACGGGGAATTACCCCTGTTGTTGTCAGTCATGATATGAAAATGCTGATGAATGTCGCAGAATGGGTAACTGTTCTTAATTTTGGTGCCAAGATCTGTGAGGGAACTCCTGAGACGGTTCAGAATGATCCGAAAGTACTGGAGGCTTATCTTGGAGATGAATAGACAGAATGAGACTATCCTGAAGGTTGATGATGTCTACCTTTCTTATGGGCATGTGGAAGCCTTAAAAGGGGTAAGCCTGGAAGTGAAACGAGGGGAGATTGTTGTTCTTGTAGGAGCCAACGGTGCGGGAAAAACATCTATCATGGAATCAATCCTCGGTGTTTATCAGTCCCGGAAAGGTACAGTGACTTTTAAAGATAAAAACGTGACGAATCTTTCGGCTGACAAAATTGTAAGGAAGGGTATTTACCTGGTTCCAGAAGGCAGGGGAGTTTTTGCTTCCATGACGGTTATTGACAACCTGCTTCTCGGAGCACATCACAATCTGAAAAACGCAAAAGCAAAGCTAACGTATGTGTATGATCTGTTTCCTATCCTTTCAGAACGCAGGAATCAGATAGCGGGGACCTTAAGCGGCGGAGAGCGGCAGATGCTGGCAATAGCAAGAGCCTTAATGTCCAATCCTGAGATGATCATGGTTGATGAACCCTCCATTGGGCTTGCTCCAAAGATTGTGAGTGATATCTTCAAAATACTAAAGGAATTGAACAAGGAGGGATATTCAATACTCCTGTCCGAACAGAATGTTTATAAAGCACTGAAACTTTCCCACAGAGGGTACGTCCTGGAAACAGGAAAGGTGGTCCTGACAGGAACTTCAGAAGAACTCCTCATCAATCCGGAAATAAGAAAAGCATACCTGGGAGCGTAGCATGGAAATATTTATTGCACAGATAATCAATGGTATCTCTCTCGGAAGTATCTATGTTTTGCTGGTAACCGGGTTTAATCTGCTGCTCCTGGTGGCAATGATTATTCATTTTTCGTTCCCGATAGTAGTAGTCCTTTCCATGTATGTTTCCTGGATTGTGCTGGGGCTTACGGGCAATAATATCTTTTTAGGAGTAATAGCAGGTATTGTTTCTGCCATACTTATAAATATTATAACTGCACCGATGTTTCAGCATATCATGAAGAAGCGGGGGGATGTTGATATTAACTCAACAATGGTTCTTTCCATGGGAATTGGAATGATTATTACCGATTTCCTTTCTCACAGTGTAAACAGCGGATTCCCCATTGCTTTCCCTGATAATCTTACTGGTAGAAATCTGGGTGCTTTTTTTCAAATAGGGATGATCAGTATTTCACGGGGGGATATGATCTCCCTGTCCATGGGAATAGTTTTTGTTCTGGGCCTATTCTGGATTCTTTATAAAACGAGAGCCGGCAGAGCTTTCAGGGCAATTGCTGAAGATCCTGCAGGAGCTAAACTGGTGGGGATTCCCATCTTAAAGACAGGTCTACAGAGCTATGCCATGACCGGAGTGCTGGGGGGCGTCTCGGCAGTCTCAATTGCTATTTTATTAGGCTCTGCATCTCCGGGGCTCGGTGATCAACTGGGGCACAAGGTCCTTGCCGTTTCTATTATTGCAGGGCTTGGTAACCTGAAAGGCGGATTAATAATCGGAATCCTTTTGGGGATTCTCGAAGCTCTTGTTCAGGGATACTGGTCCGGAACATGGTCCAATTCCATTGCGTTTGTAGTAATGCTTCTTGCAATACTCATTAAACCGAAGGGAATTTTCGGGATAAAACTTTAGGGGAAAGATTTTCAGGAGGATATAGTGTCTTTACCATTGTACTATTTTTTAGCTATTACCGCGGTTTATATCTTAATGACATGGGCCCTTTATCTTCCCTACAGGGTTGCACATCTTCATTTTATTGTCGTTGCAAACATGGCAATAAGCGGATATTTTGGGGGCTATGCTGCAATTAATTGGAACTGGCCATTTTTACTTATTCTCGCAGTAGGACTTATCCTCGGAGCTGTTGTTGCGTTTATTGTTTCGATTGCAATTGGTGATGCTCCAACCTTTGCTGTTGTTATAGTTGGTTTCACATTCATCTACATTACCAAAACGGTGATAGAAAACTGGGAAGCTCTCGGCAGTACCATGGGTATGTTCGGAATACCTATGGTTAACCATGTCCTTTTAGTAGCTTACCTCTTTGTTCTTGTTACTGGATTTTTTATTTACCGTTTTGATAATTCCAGGCTCGGAAGAGCTGCATCTGCCATTTTTGTTAATCGAGAACTGGCTACTTCTTTTGGAGTCAATACAAAGCATTTGGGGATGTTCCTCCAAACCTGGGCAGGAGCAATAGGCGGAGCAACGGGAGTTCTGTATGCGTTTATTATGAACAGTCTCTTTCCGGACTTCTTTACCTTTCACATTATAGGAATAACCATGACCATGCTATTTCTTGGCGGATATACTACTATGTGGGGCCCCTTGCTTGCAGCTCCTGTTCTTTGGGGGCTGCCGCTGCTGCTGCCCCAGGAAGTTGCATCCTGGAAAATGATCATCTATGGAGTTCTGCTCATCGTAATACTATTAGTAAGACCCGAAGGGGCAATTACCCGGCAGGTTGCAGCGAGGGTACGGAGTATTGTTTTAAGAAGGTAATTGTTCCGGTGTATGCCGGAAAAAAATAAAAGGAGTGTGCGTATGAAAAAAAGAATTTTACTCGTGTTTATGCTGGTTATTCTTTCTGTCTTTGTTTTTGCGAACGGTGCGAAAGAAGAACCTGCAGCAAGTACCGAAACGGTTCAGAGCAGTTTTCAGGTTACTGAATGGGAAATCCCTTTTCTTAACTGCTTGACAGGACCGATTGCAAGTATCGGTGAGTATCTTGAATGGGGTGCAGAAAGGGCTGCCTGGGAAATAAATCAGGCAGGAGGAATTAATGGTGTTCCTGTAAAGGTAACAGGAATTGATACAGCCATGAGTCCCGAAACAGGGACGGTTGAAATGGCTAAACTTGCCAAGAATGCTCTGGTCGTTATGGGGCCGGTCCCTGAACCGGTAATCCTAGCAGCTGTGCCAATCGCAGTAAGAGCAGGACTGTATTCGTTTACGGCCACGACTTCCTATGAATATGCAGCTAAGTTCTTTCCCTGGGCGATTTCCTGGTTCTCCCCAACAGAAGAGAAATTACCTCCCGTAGTAACCGCATGGGCAAAGAAAAATCCTGACATGAAGAACGTGGTTCAGTTTGTTGAAAACTACGGTGCATGGCCGGGGATGGCGAAGGCTCACGAAATTGGTCTCGAAAAAGCTGGGGTTACGGTCTTAAATCAGGTCGATGTACCTTCAGATGCTGTAACATTTGGTCCTCTCGTTGTAAAAGCTCTTTCCCAGAACCCTGACGGTATAGTTTTTGCTGCGAATGCAGAAAAGGTTGCCAAGCTTATCCTTGAACTTCAGAGTAGGGGATGGGAAGATAACTCCAAGCTTCTTGTTTTCTCAAGTGCAGATGACGGAGCTCTTTACACAACCGGCGGTGACAACCTGAACGGGGTAATGATATATAATTACGTGGATCCCGATCTTGATACTCAGAGATGGAAAGAGTTCAGAGCAGCTTTCAAGGCTGATCATGACGGAATGGAACCATTCAGTCTTTCTCCCAACTACTACGATGCTGTTTACATGATAAAACGTGCCATTGAAGAAACCGGTATCACCGGTGATCCTGCAATGCTCAAAGAAGAAAGAATAAAAATTAGAGATTACTGTAACAATATTCAGAATTTCGAAGGACTTATGTTCAACTGGTCAAACAAGGACGGCGTTCCTCAGGATAAACCTTTATTCCTTTTCAAGATTGAAAACGGCAAGAAGGTTCTGGTTGAAAAAGTAGTACCAAGTAACAAATAAGAAAAGTGAAATTCGCAGATGACTGCTCCCGTAAGGGGGCAGTTTATTTATCTCATAGTTCTATTGTTTTGACAGCCCGTGGAATTTCGATATAGGGATCGTCGGTGTCTTGCCATTCAGAGGAATAACCAAGGCAGTTGCATATATACTCTATCCCGTTTTTCTGTACAGTTTTCCTGTAATGAACATGACCTGATACAGAATATCTGACCCGGGGATCTGTTTTATAGAGATTACCGTAAGCAGGGCTGCCTAAAAATGCGTTGAGGTATTCCCACATGGGAGGAGGGTTCAGTACCGTAAAATCAGCTATCGCCAGTACGTGAGTAACAGCAATGATATTCCTGGCTCTGGCCTGGGAAAGCTGTTTCTTCAGTTTTTGGAGGAAAAAGTTGTTCATTTCAATGGCCGGCCGATCCCATTTGGCCATTATACTGTCCTGCCAAACCCTGTCTTTGAACCGCATACGGTTAAAGTCCTCTATCGAATATACGCTGCTGCCGAATTTGTAGTCATACCAGCCTAAATCCCCGATAACCACCCAGTCATCATTCACCGCATAAGGATTCCCTGCAAGGTTATGGGGATGCTTCTTCAGTTTGTTGTATATATCCCATGAAGTAAGATCCGGATGGTTTTCTGTCCAGATATCATGGTTCCCGGGGACAAAAAGTACCGGGATGCTGGTTTCTGTTTCGAGTTTTTCTATCGTTTCAAGAGTAAGCGTATAATCACTGGCAATATCACCGGCAAGGATAAAAAGGTCCAGACTGCTGTTGTTGATGTAGGTGCAAAGAGCAGGAGTGACAGCATCGCTTCCGGATCGATTGTTTATATCAACGTGAATATCTGAAAGTATTCCGATTTTCATGGTTATTTGAGTACCCGTGGATTAAGTCTTTCAGAAAGAGTATCGCCTATTATATTAAACGAGAAAACGGAAAATGCCAGAGCAAGTCCGGGATACACCGCCATCCAGGGAGCCTGGATAAGATAGTCTTTTGCGTCCTTTAGCATGAGCCCCCAGCTTGGAGTGGGAGGCTGAGTCCCGAGGCCGAGATAGGATAATGACGCTTCAATGACGATAGCAAGGGCAAAGGTAATGGTGCTCTGGACGATAACCTTTGCCAGCAAATTGGGTATTATATGTATAAACACCCGTTTGAGAACAGGAGTTCCCAGAGATCTGGACGCTTCAACATAGCTCTCTGTCTTAATGATAAGTGTTTCTGCCCGGACAATTCTGGCAAACACAGGGCTGTAGATTACTCCTATTGCCACCATAACCTGTACCAGTCCGTATCCGAAAAACGATACAACAGTAATGGCGAGAAGTATTGTCGGGAACGAAAGCAGGCTATCCATAAGAAGCATGAGAATATTGTCGGTAAGCTTACTGGCAAGCCCTGCCCACAATCCAATTGTCATCCCGATCAGTACTGCAATGGAAGTGGATACAATCCCCACAATTAAGGCTGATCGGGAACCGAAAATAATTCTGCTTAAAAGGTCTCTCCCGAAGTTATCTGTACCCAGAACATGATGCACATCAGGTGCCGAGAACCGATTACTGATCTCCTGATCCGTCGGATTGTACGGTGCAATAAGGGGGGCCGCAATTGCGGTTACCCCCAATAATAGTATAAACAAAACTGCAAATTTAAAGATCCAGTTTCGGATATTACTTCTATTCATCTATAAATTCAGTCCATCTAAAGTCGAATGTATCAAGGTTGGGAGTCATTCTGAATCCTTTCACGTTTTTCCTGATACCCTGGGTACGGTATGATGAGCCGAGATATACAAAAGGAACTTCCTTCGCCATTATTTCCAGGACCTTGTCATAGATAGCTTTTCTGTTTTCATATCCCATGGTTACGGCTGCTTTTTCAATAAGCGCAGCAGCTTCATCGTTGTACCACTGAACATACTTGCCGTTTCCATAACCGCTCAAAGTTCCGTTTGGATCAAGTTTCCCTGTATGACCGATAACAGTGAGATCGAATTTTGATTTTCTGTAGACATCGCCTATCCATGTTGACCAGTCAACCATCTGAATCTTTACGTTCAGCCCGACTTTTGTAAGCATCTCCTGATAGATTTCACCTGCTTTTACATGAGGCGGATAATTCTGGGGAAGATACATCTTGATCTCTACATCATTTCCAACACCTGCTTCTTTAAGGAGCTGTTTAGCTTTTTCGGGGTTGTAAGGATACAAATCGGTAAAATCTTTGTAGTAAGCATTGCCGTAGTCCATGAAGGTGCCGATAACTTTACCTCCACTGTAGGCGGTATCAAGAACCTTCTGTTTGTCAATTGCATAGTTTAAAGCCTGGCGGACTCTAAGATCATCAAAAGGAGGCTGGCTGCAGTTGATCGCCATTACCATAATTAGAGATGTCAGATTCTTTACAATCTTAATATCGTCTGATTTTTCCAGGAGCGGCAGATCATCTTTTCCAACCATGTAGACGATATCCAGCTGGCCAGAGATAAGTCCCTGAATCTGAACAGAGGCTTCTGGTATTATGTTCATGATCACTTTGTCGAGTTTTGGATAACCCTTCATCCAGTAATCAGGATTCTTGTCCAGAACTACCTTACTGTCACGGATCCATTCTGTCATTTTATACGGTCCTGTTCCGACCGGCTGTGAGTCGAAATCATGCCCTGCATCGATAAGACTCTTGGGAAGAATTGCACCCCATCCGGAAGCAATGGATCCCAGGAAGGGAGCAAATGGTTTTGAGAGGGTAAAAATTACCGTCAGGTCATCGGGAGTATCTATTGAGGAAATAACATCAAAAGCCTTCTTGTTCGGGGAAGCTGTTTTCTCATCTGTTATTCTCTCAAAGGTGGCTTTCACGTCTGCAGAGGTAAGGGTATCTCCGTTGTGGAACTTAACACCCTTTCTTAAATGGAATGTCCACTGTAAAGAATCATCGGAAACATCCCAGCTTTCTGCAAGAGCCGGAACAATCACACCCTTTTCATTAGGTTCTGCAAGGGTGTCATAGATGCTCTTGTCAACCTGAAAGGTTAGTGTGCCCGAGGTTGCCTGCGGGTCCAGGGTGTCAGGATTTCCGGAGAGGGAAAAGTTAAGGGGCTTTGTTTCTTTTGCTCCGGCAGCAAACAGAACTCCTGTTACGGCAAGCAGAATAATGAGGACAAATCCTGCTTTTAACAATTTTTTCATACGAGACTCCTTTTTTTTCGGGGTTAATCCCCAATGTTTTTATAACAGCCAACCATGTGGCTGTCACTAATAGATACCAAACTAAAGTCAGATTCTTCCGATACTGCAGGTGGTACAAAACTGTACCCTGCAGGGGGGTTAGGAGAATCTTTTTGTTCCGTTTCCTCCTTGATTTCCATATGCCCCGGTGCTGATGAAAAAAGCTTGAGCGTGTAGGGATGCCGGGGAGTATCCATTATTGACTCAGTATCTCCAAGTTCGATAATTCTTCCCTTATACATCACCCCTATTCTATCAGAAAGGTAGGCAACAAGGTTAAGATCATGGGATATAAATAGATAGGTTAAATCAAGTTTTTCCTTAAGATCCATAAGCAGATTTATAATCTGGGCCTGTATTGAGACATCGAGACTGGAAACCGGTTCGTCGAGTATAAGTACTTCAGGTTCCATGGAAAGTGCCCGTGCAATTACTATACGCTGTTTCTGCCCCCCTGAAAACTCATGGGGGAACCGGTTCATATGAGCAGGAGTTATTCCTACTAGGTCAAGAAGCTCTTGTATTCTCTCTTTTATTCTGTTTGCCGGATACTTGATGTTTACAAGCCCCTCTTTCATACTGTTGTAGATAGACATTTTGGGATTAAGGGCGCTATGAGGATCCTGAAATACAATTTGCATCCGGAGCCGGTAGGGAAGTAGTTTTTTACTCGAAAGTCCAGCCAGGTCGGTACCTTCAAAGAGGATCTCACCGGATGAAGGAGGATCGAGCATCATTATTGACCGTGCAAGGGTAGTTTTACCGCACCCCGACTCACCGACCAGACCAAAGACACTCCCTTTATTAATATGAAAGCTTACATCGTTCACCGCCCGGTGTCCGGAATGCTTTGATCTCAGCAGGCCGTGCCCGGAAAAAATCTTTGTAATATTGTTTAGCTGTAGTAATTCTTTCATACGCTGTTAGTTCCTGTTATCCGTCAGATGGCATGCAGCCAGATGATTCTCACCGCAAGGCTTCATTTCGGGATCCTTTTCCCGGCATATATCCATTGCATAGGGACATCTTGGATGAAACGCACAGCCAGGAGGAATATTTTCCGCATCCGGAACTTTACCGGCAATGGTGATCAGCCGGGAACCCCGCTTGTCAGCATCGGGAATTGACTGAAGAAGAAGATTTGAATACGGATGAACCGGCTGCGAATAAAGGTCTGTTTTTGGAGCTGTCTCTACAATCTTGCCTGCATAGATTACTGAAACCCTGTCCGATATATCATGAACAACCCGTAAGTCATGGGATATAAAGAGTATTCCCATTGACAGCTTCTCCCGCAGGTTCAATATCAGTTTTAAAATCTGGAGCTGGAGTGTTACATCCAGGGCTGTTGTCGGCTCATCGGCAATTAAAAAGGATGGATTGCAGCTTATGGCAATGGCAATCATAGCCCGTTGTTTCATTCCCCCTGAAAGCTCATGGGGGTAACTCTTAAGGATACGTTTGCCTCCGCCGAGACCCACCATGTCCAGAATTTCAAGTGCTCTGTTTTCAGCTTGTTCCTTGTCCATTCCAAGGTGGAGTTTGAGAACCTCGGTAATCTGTTCCCCTATTTTTAGGGTCGGGTTTAAATACTTGGAAGGTTCCTGAAAAACCATCGCAATTTTCTGACCCCGTATAGTACGTCTTTCTTTCTCATCCAAAGACAGAATATCGGTTCCGCCCAGAATTATCTCTCCGCTGTTGATTCTTGCAGGAGGACTTGGAAGCAATCCCATTATGGCAGTGGATGTAACGCTTTTTCCCGAGCCCGATTCTCCTACCAGAGCGTGAATCTCGCCCTCTTTGACAGTAAGGTTAATCCCCCTCAATGCATGACCCTCACTGGTTGTCTGGATAAAACTAAGATCCAGGTTTCTTACTGCTAATTCCATCAGGATATCCTTATCTTCGGGTTTAAAACACTGTAGAAGATATCTACAATAAAATTAGTCAGGGAAAAGATGACAGCAATAAATACAACTCCGCCCTGTATAAGCGGGAAGTCACGTTGGTAAATTGCATAGAGGAACAGTCTGCCAAGACCCGGAAGAGAAAAAACCTGTTCAATGATAATGGCGCCCCCAAGCATATACCCAAACTGAATTCCGGTAACTGTTACAACAGGGATCAGTGCGTTCTTAAGAGCATGTTTGTAGTTGATCATCTTTTCTGTAAGCCCCTTTGCCCGTGCCGTAATTATGTATTCTTTACTGAGTTCATCTACCATGGAAGCCCGGGTGAGACGGAGGATGACCGCTGCACGGGCAAAGCCAAGAGCAATTGCAGGCAGCACCAGGTTCTTAAGGCTGTCAGAACCGAAAAGGGGGAATATGGGGAACTTAACCGAAAACAGCAGCAGCAGAATGATACCCAGCCAGAAGCTTGGGATGGCCATTCCTGCCTGGGAATATACCATCCCCAGGTAATCCCATAAAGACCACCGGTGAACAGCAGATAACACTCCCAGAGGTATTGCAATGATTACGCCCAGAATAATACCCAACACGGCCAGGGTAAATGTTAACGGAAAGCGTTGTCTTATCAGAGCTTTTACACTCTGCCCTGAGGTAAGTGATGTACCCAGATCAAGTCTTACCAGATCCCTCATCCAGCGGGCGTATTGCACGGTAACGGGAGCATCAGTTCCCAGCTTTGCACGGATTGCCTGTATCTCCTCATCCGAAGCATCAATTCCTGCAACAACAAGTGCAGGATCCCCGGGGATTACCCTTATTACAAAAAATATTATTGTTGAAATAATGAGAATAGTGAGCAGAAGGCGTAAAAACCTTTTCAGCACAAAAAGGAGTAAATTCATAAAATTATTTTTGCATATCAAAATCCATCTGTCAATAAAATGATTATTAGAAAAAGGTTAAACCAAATCCGTCAGTGCCCTGATACTCTCTATTATTGTAATACCGGTGAGTTCTTCAATCCCTGCACTGCCAAATCTGTTTATTACTACAGCATCCATCCCCACTTTTCTACTGCCAACTACATCGTCATAGTAGTTGTCCCCTACGTACAGAGACGTATCTGCCTTTGCCCCTGACTTTTCCAGTGCCCGCTCAAAGATTTCCCGAGACGGTTTGGCGACCCCTTCTTCTGAGGAAATTACTATGGTGCTGAAATAATCGGTTATTCCAAGTTTTGAAAGAATGGGTCTCGCACTGCTGTCCCAGTTTGATATGATTCCCAGGGAAAGTCCTTTCCTTTTGAGTGCAGAAAGTGTTTCCTTCACTCCAGGGCAGAGATGCCAGGCCTCCAAAGGAGATCCGGTAGCCTTCTTCCATGTTTTACTGAATTTACATAAATCAACTTTCATTTTAAGATAGTGAAAAATGAATCCAAAATACCACGGGAGGTACGTATCTTTATCGCTTCCCAGGACCCCGGGATATTCTCTCATAAAAAGTTTATCCGCCAGATGAAAGGCCATTGAAACTGATTCTCTGGACGGGAGTGATTCAAACGTAGGCGTCATAACCTCAAGAAAGAGATCTTCCCTTTTAAGATACAAAAGGGTATATCCCAAATCAAACCATATATAATCTATCACTTTTCCCGTCAATCAATCTCTCCGTTTAGAAATCTATAACTTGTTACCAGGTAAATTCCTGCTGCTTCAACAAGCTCATCGATCTCCACATATTCATCGGTTTGATGAGGGATATGCCGCGGGCCGGGGCCGTTAACAAGGCAGGGGATCCCCTTTAATGCCCTGAGATATGTCCCGTCGGTTGCTCCCGGCACACCGTTGTATACAGCTTCCTTCCCGGTGATATCTCTATATGTCCTATCGGAAACACGTACAATCGGCTCATCTTTTTCCATGCTGACAACTGGTTTGTCTGCAAGATACTCGGTCTCAACCTTGAAATCGGAATCCTCAAGAGCAAGCGTTTCCAGAATATCCGCCAGATCAGTTTTTATCTTTTCATGATTCTGACCCGGAATAGTGCGGATATCTATATAGGCAACAGCAAGGCCGGGCATTACGTTTAGTTGAGGAGGCTCCGGCGGGGGAGGTGACTGGATCACCGTAAAGGTCACAGAAGGCCAGCCAAGATATTCATCCTCCCCGAATAGCTCCTTCTGTTTATTTTCATATTCCTCGAAGGCACAGATTATCTTTGCAAGGCGAGTGTTGGGGTTTATTCCGGTCAAGGGCATCGCTCCATGGGCCATTTTCCCCTTTACTGTCAGTTTTATCCGCAAAGCTCCTTTCATGCTGATACACAGTTGATTTTCTTCCGGTTCCGATACAAGGCAGGCATCAATGGTATCAGCGTGTCCACGTTTAATAAAATCCTGTATTCCTAACATAAGATCTTCTTCATCGCATACAATACCGAGAACCATTTTACCTGTGAACGGGATGCCGGAAGTGAGCAGAGTTTTTACTGTCATCAGATTGACTGCAACTCCTGCTTTCATATCACAGGACCCGCGGCCGTAGATTTTGCCGTCTTCAATCGTTGCAGAAAAAGGGTCAAATTTCCATAGCTCCCGAACCCCTTCCGATACAACGTCCGTATGCCCTTCAAACATGAGGGTAGGTCCTGGTTTTCCTGAATCAATCTCAAGAAAGATATTTTCCCTTCCCGGTAAGACCTCATCAATAACTGGTTCCATACCAAGATTGTTCCGAATCCAGTCTGCTATGAACTCCACAACCTTGTGCTCGGTATTACCGGTTTCAGGGCGGATTACCGAGTCGATTTTAATAAGATCCCGGGTAAGTTTAACCAATTCGTCCCTGTCAACAAGGGAGAGAAGTTTCTTTTCTATTCCGTTAAGCATGTTTTACCCTTTCCATTGTCCGTATCAATCCCACAATTGTTTTGTTAACAGGAGTCTTAATCCCAAGTTTGGTGCCTTCTTTTACAATTGCCCCATTAATAAAATCAATCTCTGTTCTGTTCCCCCGATCAAAATCCTGCAGCATGGAAGATCTGTTTTTTGCTGTTTTTTCAGCAACATCAAACACGGTCTGGAGTGGATCGGGGAAGGTAAGGGTGACCCCTTTCCTCCCGGCAACGGCGACACCTTCAGCAACTAAATCGTTCATGATATCTTTTATATCCTGAAACTCCAGTAACCGCCCATTCTCAAGATTTGTAATAGCAGTCAGAGCATTGATTCCGACATTAATAATAAGTTTGCTCCAAACGAGGTCTTCAATGTTATCTTCTATATCTGCTTCGAAACCTGCTTTATTTAGAGCTTCTACAAACGGTTTCAGCTTTTCATTGTGTTTATCTGCCATACACAGGTGTGTCGGCCCGTTTCCTGCATGATTTATCTCTCCGGGTCCTATGAATGTAGCTCCCTGGGAGGTTACCCCGGCAGCAACCCGTTCTTTGCCGAATATGTTCCGGATAATTTCTTCGTTCCCAAGACCATTTTGCAGAGTAATGACAATTGAATCATCGCCTGCAAGGGGAGAAAACTGCTTTGCTGCTAACTCGGTTATCGTAGATTTTACAAATATAATAAATACATCAGAGCCCCTCGTCTCCTCGGGATCCTTTGTAGCCTTGGGATGAACCACAAGGGTTTCTCCTGTAGCGGTAGAATGAATCGACAAACCCTTTTCATTCACCCTGTTAATATGTGCTTCGTTTACATCGTAAAGAACAACATCCTCTCCACTCTTTGCTAGTTTTCCTCCAAAAAGAGAGCCCATGGCACCTGAACCAATGATAGAAATTTTCATTTTTTTGTTATCCTCCCTATAATCTCTTTGTATCCGGGAATTCCGTATGCAGATTCGGCATTCTTTACCCCGTTGACTATTGCCTCTGCCATGACTTCCGCGGCAATTGCTCCGACAGTGGTCGGGTCGCTCTTGATCTCCCCAGTGGCTAAACAGAAAATTGTATCACCGTCAAACATGGTATGTATTGGATTGATTGCTCTGGCAAATCCGTCATGGGCCATCATGGCAACCTTGGTTGCTTCAGCTTTTGTAAAATCTGCGTTGGTTGCGATACACCCAATGGTAGTATTGCCGGAAAATGCATTTTCGGAATTTTTTGAAGAACCAGATAGTATATTCATGGTTCCCAAAAAAGATGTTTTATCCGGACTAAGCACCCCTGCAATAGTTTTCCCGGTAGCTGGATCCACAATATCACCATAACAGTTGACAGCTACAATAGCACCGACAACAAGGTCCCCAATCTGTCTGCTGGCAGTTCCAAGTCCTCCTTTCATACATTGTCCGCAGCCTGATATCTTCCCGACAGAAGCTCCAGTACCGGCACCGATGTTTCCCCTTGAGGTAAAATTACCTGTGGCATTATGACAGGCCGTGTAACCCATTTCCCTGTCCGGGCGGACATCTGCTCTTCCAACAGGCAGATCAAAGAGTACTGCTCCGGGAACAATGGGGACGACACCGACTCCTACATCAAAACCGTAACCGTTTTCTTCCAAATACTGCATAACACCGGAAGCTCCGTCGAGACCGTAAGCACTTCCGCCTCCCAGGTAAACCGCATGTGCTTTGCTAATCAGGTTAACCGGGTCGAGAGAAGATATATCCCGGGTCCCGGGAGCTCCTCCCCTGACATCCACTCCTGTTACAGCACCCTCAGGATAAAGAATTACGGTACAACCTGTTCCTGCAGAAGCGTCTTCTGCGTTACCTACCATTATTCCAGGTACATCTGTTATTGAATTATCCATAGTAACGGTATACTACCACATATTTATAAATATACAAAATGATTGTGTAATTTTACTTTTAAGGTTATAGTTTTGGTGACACAAAAACATTTAAAGAGGAGTAGTATATGAGTAGTCATCCCGAAGCGACAAAAAAGCTTCTTACCTCGGATCTTCAGAAGATGAAAGATGAGGGCAAAAAGATATCCATGATAACAGCTTATTCCTATCCCCAGGGGCTGATTGTGGATGAAGCCGGAATCGATATTATTCTGGTTGGGGATTCTCTCGGAATGGTGGAGCTTGGGTATGCAGATACCGTTCCCGTTACCATGGACGAGATGTTAAGTCATATCAAACCGGTAGTCAGGGCTGTTAAGCGCGCTCATATTGTAGGTGATATGCCTTTTATGTCCTACAATATTTCTGTTGAACAAGCGGTAACCAATGCAGGTATTCTTTATAAAGACGGCGGCTGCGATTCTGTAAAGTTTGAGGGTGGCGTTGAATTTGTTCCCCAGGCTGAAGCAATTGTTAAAGCGGGTATTCCGTTCTTCGGCCATATCGGACTTACCCCCCAGACAGCGGCAATGCTTGGAGGATTCAAGGTACAGGGAAAGTCAATCGATGCGGCAAAAAAAGTTGTGGATGATGCTGTCGCGCTTGAAGAAGCAGGTGCTTTTGCCCTTATTCTTGAGGCAATTCCGCAGCAGCTTGCCCAGATAATTACCGAAAAGGTCAAAATTCCGACCATCGGAATAGGCGGCGGTGTCCACTGTGACGGACAGGTGCTTGTCCTTCATGATATGGTGGGTCTTTTTAAACGGTTTACTCCAAAGTTTGTCAAGGTGTATACAGACATGTATACTGCTCAGCTGAATGCAGTAAAAGAGTTTATTTCCGATGTTCAGACCGAAGCTTTTCCAGCAAAGGAACATTCTTTTAATATGAAGGCTGACATGGTTGAAGAGCTTAGAAAAGTTATTGGCTGAAGAGGGATAGAGAAAATTAAAGCAGATATCATTAAAAGAGGATGTCTGCTTTTTTAAAAAATAAGCATTGCCCCCCACATAATAAGAAAACTGGCAACAATGGTTATATTGTTTATTGTTCCGGTTACCTCTGAGTCGTAGCCGAATTCAACTGCAAACGGAATAGAAGAAAGCCCTACAGGAAGTGTAAGCCCGAAAAGCAGCAGTAACTTTATCATCCGGGAATAGGGGAGAAGAAAAAAAAGAATAATCCCTGCTGATATCCCTGCAGCATACCTCACTGCAACAATTTTCACTATCACGTCCCAGTGACTTTTCTCAAAATTAAAACTAAGGGTAAGGCCAAGCGTTAACAAAGCCAAAGCCATATTAGACCGTGCCAAAATGTCCAGAATATTACCTGCGAATACAGGTATATGGAATTTTGTGATATTTATCAGAATTGCAGCAAGGTAACTCATAAAAGGGATGGATGAAAAAAGAAGTCTCAACGACTTTGTTGGAGTAAGAAGTTTTTGGTCTGTTAAATCCGATAAACTGTAACCGAGAAGATAGACTATTCCGAAAATTACAAAGGCATTCCCAAAATCAAACATTGCCATATATTTTAATCCTTCCTGTCCGAAAAGCCCTTCGATCAGGGGGAACGAAAAAAGCCCCACATTAAACCCTGCTGCAGTTATCGCAGCAATACCTTTTTCAGGAGCTGGTTTGTTTTTGAGAATAATAAAAACCAGGGACAAAGGGAGCACGGAAAAAAGAAGAGAAATTACCGGCATCATGAGCATTGTTTTATTCAGCTCAATAGAGCTTATGGTTTTTATTATCAGTGCCGGCAGGGTAACGTTAAAAATTATCTTTGCTGCACTTTTACCGTGTTCAACAGTTAAGATCTTTCTGTGCTTCAGTATATACCCCAAAGCGATTATTGAGAGGGAAAGGATAAAGGTGTAATTAACGGATTTCATGACCGTACCTTACCAGTAAACGTACTATTCAGCTATACCTTTGTTACAAAGGATTGACAAATTTTCCGTTTGAACGCATAGTTTAAGGAGAGACGTAGAGGGGGAAACGTGGATTTTATTAGGGTTTTTAAGACTTTAGGCGATGAAACTCGTCTGCGTATAATCAATATACTGCTGCAGGGGGAGACTCCGCTATGTGTATGTGAAATGACTGATGTATTGGAATTACCACAGTACCATGTCTCGCGTCATTTAATGATTCTAAAAACTTCCGGCCTGGTTGAGCCGGAGAGGGACGGAACCTGGATCTATTATGCTATATCTGCTGAAACCAGTGAATGTGTTGACGATCTGCTGGAAGTTATTCAAAAACATTTTAAGAAGAAATTCCCTGATGATATAAAACGGCTTAAAAAACGGCTTTCCAAGCGTGAAAAGGGCAGGTGTGTTATCGGGTTTACGCAGAGCGAACATAACTTATAAGTATATTACTTTTTCCCGGGTCTGATCTCGACAATACCATCAACTGAACAGGCTGCTTTTACTGTGTTATAAATTGTTCCGAAATTTTCAAGATTCAGTTTGAGTAATTCAGGTCTTATCCGTTTGTCGTTTGAATAGACAGTGCAGACATAGAACACATTATCCATTCTTGGAGGCCGTTCGTACCTGGTTGCAGTTACCTCAATGGAAGCTTCTTCGAAACTGTAATGCAGAAGCTTTGAAAACCGTTCTATATTTTTCAAAATACATGCGGCAAATGAACCGAGAAAGAGTTCTGCAGGATTCGGAAGCTGCTCTGCAGTTTTATCTGCTGTTCCAAAACCGATAATTGATTTCTTTACCTGCAGCTCAGCATCGTCTCCTGCTTTGGAAGATGCTCTAATGGAATAGTCCATCAGCTTGCTGCCTTTTGGGGGAACCAGTACCAGGTTTTATTTGCAATTTTTACCAGGGTCAACATTACAGGAACCTCCACCAGGACTCCAACAATTGTTGCAAGTGCAACGGGAGAGTTCGGCCCGAAAAGAGAGACAGCAACAGCGACAGAAAGTTCAAAGAAGTTGGAGGCGCCGATCATCCCTGCAGGGGCTGCGATATCATGTGGAATCCGCAGCTTCCTGCTCGTAAGATACGCAATAAAAAAGATCAAGAAAGTCTGTAAGGTTAAAGGTACAGCGATCAGAACAATATCCAGGGTATTGGAAATTATTGTTGACCCTTGATATGAAAAAATAATTATCAGTGTAAGAAGCAGACCGCCGATTGTTACCCCGTTGAACTTCGGGATAAATGTTTTATTGAAATAATCCATACCCTTTGATTTGATAATATGTGTCCGTGTAAGTACTCCGGCAGATAGGGGAATAACAACAAAAAGAACAACAGAAAGGAGCAGTGTCGCCCAGGGAATTACAATTCCGCTTACCCCAAGGAGAAATGCAACTATAGGAGTAAAGGCAATAAGAATAATAAGATCATTTGTAGCAACCTGAACAACTGTGTATGCCGGGTTCCCCTTTGTAAGATGACTCCATACAAATACCATAGCGGTACAGGGAGCTGCACCCAGAAGAATGGCTCCGGACAGGTAATCACGGGCTAAATCAGGTTTAATAAGCGTTTTAAAAACTACAAAGAAGAAAAGATATGCAATTCCATACATGGTGAAGGGCTTGATAAGCCAGTTGGTTATCCAGGTTACGTAAAGGCCTTTTGGGTTTTTTCCGATATTTTTTACACTTTTAAAGTCTACCTTCATCATCATGGGGTAAATCATAAGCCAAATAAGTATAGCTATGGGTATTGAAACATGGGCATACTCAAATTTACTTAAAAAATTCGGAAATTCGGGAAGGTATATCCCGATAAGAACTCCTGCAGTCATGCATAATAAAACCCAAACTGTTAAATATTTTTCAAAGAAAGTTATTCCTGTGTTTTGCTTTTTTGCCATAGTATCCTCATTCTTATATTGCACAGTGATTTGTTCCGTTAGCTGCCCATGCTTTATATTTTGCCCGTAAATCATTCCATTCATCATCTTTTAGAAATTTTTTATACAGTTTTATAAGGCTTTTTCTGTTTTCACTCATATCTTTATCGAGTGAGTAATATACCCATTTATCTTTCCGGGTAAAAGTAAGCAATCCCGAATTTAATAGATACCTTAAATGCCTGGAGGCCTTTGACTGGGAAAGATCAAGGATGTTTTCGATATCACATACGCATAATTCTTTTTCCCATAGTAAGAGAGCTGTTATCTGAAGCCGTGTGGTATCAGATAATGCTTTAAAAAAATGGACCAAGTCTTCCAAAATAGTCTCCTTTTATCCGTATAACCGCATAAGCGAGTATAAGGGTATGTTGACATTGTGTCAACAATACTGTATAACCCCTGACTATAAATCAAACAGGAGTTTGAACAATGGAAGAACATACACACGATAATGATCACGGACACAGCCATGGTCATCACCATCATGATCACAGTAATTTGAAAGGAAAGAAACTGGTAACAGCCGTTATATTGAATCTTCTAATTACCGGATCCCAGATTTTGGGAGGAGTGATATCAGGTAGTTTGGCTTTGCTGACAGATGCACTTCATAATTTCAGCGATGTGCTGGCTCTTTTAATCAGCTGGTTTGCAAATAAATTAAGCGGGAAGGCTTCTACTGAGGAGAGAACATTCGGATATAAACGAGCTGAAATTCTTGCGGCTATGATAAATGCAAGTGCTCTTCTGGTTATCGCAGTTTTTCTCATTGTTGAAGCGGTAAAGCGTTTCTATAACCCTGTTGAAGTAAAATCTCTCTGGGTAATCAGCCTTGCGGGATTAAGTATAATTTTTAACGGGTTATCCGTACTCTTACTCAGTGCTGATGCCAAGGGCAATATGAACATGAAGTCAGCATATCTTCATATGCTCACTGATATGATGACCTCTGTCGCTGTTTTAGCCGGCGGGATCGTGATAAAATATTTACCTGGTATACCATGGATCGATCCGGTACTTTCCATAGGGATAGCTTTGTATCTTATTATTTCAAGCTCTTCTCTACTCGTTGAAACGTTGAAAGTGCTGATGCAGTTTACTCCGGAAGGTATATCGATACAGGAAATTGAAGAAAACGTACTTCAGTTTGACGAGATCAGGAATTTGCACCATGTCCATGTCTGGCAGCTCAACGACGATCAAAAGCACTTTGAAGGCCATATCGGGTTTGCCGAGGATATTCCGTTGAGTAAAGTACAGTTGATTCTTGAAGATGTTAAGCGGAAGCTGGGTGAAAAATTTGGAATTAATCATGTCACTATCCAGCCGGAATTGGAAGATTGTGATGATGTCGATCTTATTTCTGGTATGAAAGAAAAATGATTTCCTTCAGCTATTAAATATAAGTAAATTAGTAATAATAGTTGACGATATGCGAAATAAAGCATATATTAGACGCAGGTGATTACCACAGGGAGGCAACCGTGAAACAATATCATTTGGTAGTAATCGGTATGGGTCCAGCCGGAATGGCTGTTTCAGCTATGGGAGCGGCATTAGGACTTGATATTCTGGCAGTTGAAGAGCGTAAAGTAGGGGGGGAATGTCTTAATGTCGGTTGTATTCCCAGTAAGGCTCTTCTTAAGGCAAGTGAAGTAAACTTTTCGGCCTTCGATATGAAACAATTCGGAATTGATAACGAATGTGATATGACAACTGACACTCACAAAGCAATGGAAGTTGTGCGGGAAAAGATTGGTAAAATTAACAACAAAAAGATGATGAAGGCCTTTGAGCGTGTTGAGCTGGTTCTTAATGAAGGTCCTGCAGAGTTCGTAGACAGGCATACCATCATGGTTAATGGTAAAAAGTACCGGGCTCATAAAATATTTATTGCTACCGGAACTGAACCAATTATTCCGCCTATCCCGGGTATTGAAAATCTAACTGACGATCAACTGTTGACCAACTTGAATATTTTTAACCTGGAGAAATTCCCGCCAAGAATGACAATTCTCGGAGGAGGAGCAATAGGTACGGAGATGGCTCAGGCTTTTTCAAGACTTGGTACAGAGGTAACAATTGTTCAAATGGGCGAACATCTGCTTCCTGTAGGTGATAAAGAAGCCGGCGAGCTTCTTCAGGAAATGTTTGAACAGGAGGGGATCAAGGTTTTTAACAGTACCAGAATTGAGAAAATCGAGGTGAAGGACGGTATTATAACAACCTTTACTGACAAAGAAAATTTCGAGTCAGAGAAAATACTGGTTGCTGCCGGAAGAAAACCGGTTCTTGAACCATTGAAGCTCGAAAAAGCGGGTGTCAGGTATAAAAAGCAGGGAATTATTGTGAACCGGCATATGCGTACAAATATCAGGAACATATATGCAGTGGGTGATTGTAACGGTCTTGCTCTCCTTTCTCATGCAGCAATGCATCAGGGAATGATTGCACTGATGAATGCCCTTAATCCAACACCGTTTAAATTCAAGCGTAATAAGTATTATGTTCCCTGGTCTGTTTTTACAAAACCCGAAGTAGCTCAGGTTGGAATGAAAGAGCATGAGGCCAGGGCAAAAGGCTTAAATGTTGAAATTATCAAACGGGATTTTGTTACGTATGGTAGAACCGTTGCAGACGGTCATCCTGAAGGATTTATCAAGATTATAACGAACAAAAAAGGAAGAATCCTTGGAGTAACAATAGTCGGAGAGTCAGCCAGTGAGATTATTCATGAGTGGATTCTTGCAATTCAGAAAAAACTTACCATGTTTGATATAATGATGATGCAGCATTCTTTTCCTACAATTGCAATGATCAATAAGATGGCTGCTGAGGACTGGATGATGAAAAAGATAAAAAATCCTTTGATGGGCAAAATAGCACGGTTTTTAATGTGATTGTAACGTCCGCCGGTTTACAGGCACTCTGTAGTTCCGGCGGACTGTGTACGTTCGATTAATTGCGGGGAGGCAGTGCAGCTGTCTCTTTCGCTATTTTCGCAGCAATTCTCTCAACATCTTCACTGTCAAAGTCCAGGGTAGGAGCTTTTTCAACCCCTTCTTTGGCAATGATAATTTTATACGTCGGTTCCATCCCTTTATCCCGTACAATTTTTGATGCGCAATTGTTCTGGCATCCGTTGATAACAATAAGCTTCCGGGATTTTTCGGCAATTTTGATATGGGGTGCTGTGTTCGCTCCAAGTGCTGCCAGACAGCACATCCTCGCATTAGCATCCTCTCTTGTTAGTTTAATAGCTACCTCATGACCCACCTGACCCACAGAAGCTGCTCCATCCAGGCTAGAATAATATCAAGTCCTTCTGTTTCCTGACTGCATTTCTGTAATAACTGACAATTTTCTTTTCCCATACGTTTTTCCTTTGTATTCGCCTAAAAAGGTTAAATATGCGTAAATACACATAAATAATAAATGTACAAAGGTGTAAATAAAATGTTAATAGATGTAATAAAAATAAAAATTAAAAAATAATATGAAAATAACGCTAAAAACGTACTAAAATAAATGATATTGACAGAAAATGAGGAAGAGTATATATTTAATAAAGATATCTTTATATGTGCATATTGGAGTTGATTTGGAGA
>JANTFL010000010.1 GCA_024763455.1 Sediminispirochaeta sp.
TGCTTTATTGAGGGGAAAGACTGTATGTTATCCATATGCTTTCTCCGACTGTAAAAAACGTACGGCAATCTCCCTTCCATATTCCGTCATAAAGCTTTCCGGATGAAACTGAACTCCAAAAAGCGGATACGTTACATGCCGAATACTCATAATTGTTCCGTCAGATGTTTGTGATGTTTCAACCAGTTCTTCCGATTTCCGTTCAATTACCAGTGAATGATACCGGGCAACTTTAAAAGGGGAAGGCAGTCCCTGATACAGCCCTTTACCATTATGATACAAATCAGATTTTTTCCCATGCACCGGTTCTAAGGCCCGTACTGTTTTCCCGTTAAACACTTCGTTAATACACTGCATACCCAGACAGACTCCAAGGATAGGGACATCTCTATAAAACTCACGTATCAGGCTCTTTGAAATTCCGGAATCTTCCGGAGTTTTTGGTCCAGGACTGATAAGAATATAATCGGGACTAAATTTCTGCACTTCGTTGATGGTTATTGCATCGTTGCGGAAAACTTCAATATCAAGAGAGAAGGATTTAAACAATTGAACGAGATTAAACGTAAAAGAATCGTAGTTATCAATAACAAGAAGCTTATCCATTCCCTTTACCTTTTATTAAAAACAGCAAATGTCTCGAAATGTCTCGTTCCGGGAAAAAGATCTACCATACTGATCTCTTTAAGTTCATAGGCATCTTTTACCATGAGAGCATCCCGTTTGAGGGTTTCAGGATTGCAGCTGACATAAAAGATGTTTTCAGCTCCAAACGCTTCTGCCCAGTCCCGGAACAATTTCACCCCTTTTCGGGGGGGATCGAAAACCAGGAGGTCCACCGGCGAATTGTATCGCCGTTTTGCATAGGAAAGGAGATTGTTGATGCTGCTTTTACGGCCCAGATCATGGACGTAAAATGCGGTAGAGAGATTTTCTCCTGTTCCATTTAGTCTCACTTTCACCTTGTCTGCGATCAGAACCCGGGCATTTTTAAAACTTCGTGTCAGGTTGCCGTTACCTCCGAAGATATCGAGGACCAGGGGAGTATTCCCCCTGAAAACATATTTATTGTATGCCTGGTTGACCAAACCGGTTAGGACGTTGTTCATCTCCCTGTTTACCTGAAGGAAGCCGCCTGATGCGTAAGGCTTGTTGACTGTGACTGAAGGCATTTCATCACTGTTTTTCTGATAGATTTCCAGCGTCCCCCTTACAGGGCTTCCTTCGGGGATACAGCTCTTCCAGCGTTCTGCATCATACAGCTCTTTAACCTTGGCAGAAACCGCTTCAACCGGGAGAAGACATTTTTCCGCACGTATAAAATCAGTACTGAGTTTGCTGACAAATCCGAGACTTCCTGACTCCAGATCGTAGTGAAGCTGTATCCTGTTCCGGTACCGGAACCTTTTCGATGCAGCGGAAACAGAGATTGTTCCTGTGTAAAGTTCACCGAAAAGATGGTCCAGATAGCTCTTTTTTAATGTGATCTCGCTGGTATACTCTGTATGCAGATACTGACATCCGGTACAGCTGTCAAAGTTGGGGCACTCAGAGGAAATCCGTAAAGGAGATTCCTTCGTGAGACTCTCAAGAACAGCAAACCGGACCCCTTTGGCTTCCCGGTATACAGCAGCCGCCCCCTCTTCTCCAGGAAGGGTTTTTTCAATAAAAGTAACCATTTCCCCCCGATATACTCCCTGCCCCAGACCGTCCATGTTTTCTATGTTGAAATTTATTATATTTTTACTCATACTAGTATTGTACAGAATAGAACAACTTTTTGAAAGGAGATACAGAGATGTTACAGGAACTGATATTGAAAAACCGTTCGTACCGCAGATTTTTCCAGGACAAACCTGTTCCTCTAGAGGTTTTAAGAAAGCTGATAGAGCAGGCATCCTTTACTCCCTCCGGTGCAAACAGGCAGCCCCTGAAATATATTATTACTGAAAACAGTAAAACCAACGAGGATGTTTACAAAACCCTGAAGTGGGCTGCATATCTTCCCGATTGGGACGGCCCGCAGGATGGGGAACGGCCATCGGCATACATACTTGTTCTGGGAGATACAACCATTGCCTCAGAATACTATGCTGACCCCGGAATTGTGATGCAGACCATTCTTCTTGGTGCAGTTGAAGAGGGTTACGGAGGGTGTATTTTTGCTTCTATAGATAGAGATGCATTACGGGAAATACTTGCTATCCCTGAAGAGCTCAAAATTCTGTACGTACTGGCGCTGGGGAAACCAAAAGAAAGGGTTGTCCTTGAAGAAATAAAGAACGGAGATGTTAAGTATTGGCGAGACAGCACAGGGACTCACCATGTTCCCAAACGGGGAGTGGATGAGCTGATAGCAGGAATAAGGTGATAGTCCTGTTTAATGCTCCGGTTTTCCCGTCTCCGGATTAAGGTAGGTCAACATGGGGGCCGGGAACGTTCGTGAATGATTGAGGGTATCTTCCACAGCTTTGAGCAGATCATCAGCTGTCCATGATTCTTTGTACTGAACCGAAGCAAGAAAACAGGGGATTTGTTCTCCGGTTCTCTCCATTATTCTCTTTACAACTACAAGGGATTCGGACACCGTTGTTTCCGGAAGCAGTATGTAAAAAATATCCCCCCGGATTCGTATGGGGATATCAGAAAACTGCCTGATTGAGGACTCGACTGTACTGATCAGCCGGTGAATCATCTCTTCCTTTTTATCCTGCCGGCTGTAGTCCCTGGTCTCCAGTTTCAAAAGAGTAAAGGGATCATTATCTTCCCGTGCACGTTCGATATATTTATTAATGTACCCTTTAAGCGTTTCAGCTCCCGGGAATCCCGACATAAAATCAATTGTTCCTGTCTCCTGATCGGGGTCAACCTCTGTTTCATACCTGGCTTCAGAGAGCGAAGAGATATCTTCCGCCTTGATTGAGTAAACAGGAATAACCCCCATATTTCCTTCACTTCTAAAGAGAAACTTCAACTCACCGGAATAGGCCGGACTCCGGTGATCGTTAAGAAGATAATCCAAAACCAGAGTGACATGAAGAGCCGAAAGAATCAGGTCTTTATTCAGCAGCAGTTTCCCTTTCCGCTTGTAATGCTGCTTTACCCGTTTGGAAACCTCACTTTCCACCTCAAATACCGGTTCATCCTCAGGATTAAGAATCGATTCGGCAGAAGCACCATCATCATTCCACAGTTCAAGGACCATTCGCTCAAGAATTGTCTTGAGATCAGCCGTTTTGTTGTATAATTTAGGTATGGGAATTTTAATCCTGGGTTTCATGATTTTCGGGGTATCCAGATAACTATGGGGAAAGATATATTTCTTCCTCATCCACAGGATATCCGCATGAATCCGTTTGGCATAGTCTGAATCCCGGAAGGCACTATCCCTCTCCAGCTGCCGGGAGTACTCAGTAAGGCTTTTGAGATAATTCTTTTCTATAAGCGTTGTTAAAAAGTGGTACCAGTTATCCGTTATGTCATCTATCCGGTCCTTCAGCACCACAGTACTGCCCTTTTCACCGGCAAGTGTGCCAAACTCAATGGATCTGAACCCGAAAAAAAGTTCTTTCAGGACATCTGTCAGGATAATCACCTTCTGGAGAATATCATCCGGAGAAATAAGAGCTATATCCGGATCAAGATCAAGAATTGGCTGAAAATAGGGGAACATGTCCGGATTATTCTTCAGTTTAAGCCATCCGGCTCCGGGGAAGATCTTTTCAAGGAAAAACAATCCTTGAGAAATTCCGACATCCATGGGAGACTGTTCTTCTCCTTCCTCCTGTTCCTCCTCCATCATACCGGTTTGGTCTTCTCCGGATTTTCCCATAGTTCTCTTATCCCGGGGTTCAGCGTAGGTGATCAGATCCTCCACCTTTATATCAAGAAAGCCCAGTATATCCTTTCCCCGGTACTTGAGCATATCGTGGTATGAATAGGCTTTTGGTGAAATTATCATCAGCAAAAGTGGATAGAGTCCATACTTTAATCCGCTGAAAACCTGATATATCTCTTCAAAGGCAATTGTGTACCTCCTCCGCAGTTTAACCACTTTAAGATTTTTTGGAGGAAGCGTTTCTGTAGCCATGGCATACAGGTATTCAAGGGAATCCTTTATAGCGGGATCGTAATGGATCTTTGATAGAAGGAAAAGAGGTGTATATATCTTTCTTACAAGATTTGTACAGGACTCGGCTGTGACGGAGGTGGAAAAGGACTTCAATCTGCTGATCTCATTCTCCAGCCCTTCTATATCCCATTCGATGATTGTTTGTACAATCTTCCAGGCGGAAGGGTCCTTTCTTTCCGCTCTATCCTTGTGCTCCACCCCTGCATAGAGAATCCTGCAGGAGGTAACAAGAGCCTCTATATGATTATACACTCTGGAGTTGAGGGTTTTTATAAACAATGGATTTATCCGGTTTTTATACCCTGACAGAAAACTAAAGTATGCTGCAACAAGATTCGTAAAAGATTTAATCCTGTACTCACTTCTGAAGCACATTAATGCTATTCTGATCCGTTCAATGTAGGATTGCTTTACTTCTTTGATCTCCGTTGTTGGAATCTTCTGCTGCGTATGCTCTACGGTTTGTTTTGGAAGACCGTTCCTGCGGGGATGATAATCAAGTACGGCATCATGCTTTCGGCGGTTCTGATCGGCAAGATGTTTATATCGCTGTTCTATTGCTTCATCGGTACGTTCAATCCCTATTTCACCGCCCAGAATCCCGGCTACCCGTTTAGCCTCTTCTTCGGTTAAATCTCCTAAATTCTTCCTCGTTCTGGTCAGTTCTCCGGGATTGAAAATTTCCTTCGGTCGTTCTGCCATCTCTACTCCGGTCTATAGTATAACCCTTTTTCCCCGTATTGCATTAATTTTATTCATATAGCTGGTTTTCATTGCAGATTCAAACTCCTCATTTGAATCGTAGGTATAACCAAATACATCCGGCCATAGGGATTTTTCTTCCATACACATATAGAAGAAAACGTTCTCTTTCCATTCTGACGAAAAACTGTCATAAAGGGTCTTAAACATGCTTCTTTTGATATCCAGCGGATAAGATAACTTGCCGCTGGCATCTTCCAGAGGCATCTGCAGGATTTTACTCTTTATCTTCTGCTTCCGTAGCTCCTTGATAACAGGTTTTATAAAGGTAAGGGTTCCAATAGAGATGAGAACAGTTTCCTCAGGGGTAAAGTCCCTTTGAATAGAAGAAAAGAGCTCCCTATAGTCCTCTTCCCAGTTTTTGTAGTAGACCATGGGATGGAAATGAAATCCTACAAGAGCTCCTCTGTCAGCCGCAGCCCTCGCAGCGGTAAGTCTCCGTTCCAAAGATGCGGTCAGATGCTCCTCCGCTTTTATTACCGTTTCGGTATTCAATGACCATGTTACCAATACATTCTCTGGAATTCTATGTTTTTTCAAGTAAGAAATATTGTCTGATTTCGTTTTAAGTTCAAGAATAACGTTGGGATACCTCTCTGCAAACTCAAACAGGGCGTCAAGAAGACCATACTTGTTACCCCACATAAGAGAGTCGGATGACTGTCCTGTCCCTATGTGATATATCCGGTTCCTGTCTATCTCCAGATTTTTTAGTTTTTCAGCAAAATCTTTCTGAAAGACAATCTTCCCTTCGGTATAAAAAGACTGAATAGAGCAATAGCTGCAGGCAAATCCGCAATTTTTTACTGCGTCCAGGGTCTGCAGATTACAGCATCTTGTCTTCTCACTGGCCACCGGGCAACGGCCCAGAAGAGTATTTTCTTCCTCTTCCAGAATGTACTTCGGCTGGGGAATTTCAGGAAGTTTGGGTGTAAACCCCGAATAATCCTTGCTTTCATTTTTAAGATGTTCCCATTTATCAATGAGCACATTCATTACCCGCCGGGAAAGATCCCTGCCTTTAAGCTTAGAATCTCCGGGGACCTCCCATAGATCCTGCAGCCTTCCCTCCTGCCACATTTCCAGATCGGACGCGATATCCGTAAGCTTTTTAATATTCTGAAAAGTAAGATAGTAGGAATCTGCTACAGAACGGATAAAATCCCGATGAGAGGGGTTCAGAGCGTTAAATACCCTGTTTTCCTTATAAAAGCTATCTCGTGCTTCGTTATTCATTTCTAGAGTATAACTTCCATCCCTTCCCTGGCGGCTTCAACCTCCAGTGCCGTTTTCCCGGTGATCTTTTTCTTATAGCCTGCTACCAGATCAGAAAGCTCAGCATCAGTTCGCAGGGGATCATGGTGGAAAAAGAGCAGTTTCTTTACCTTTGCCTTGTGAGCAGAGTTAAGTGCAAATTCAAAATTTGTATGTCCCCATCCCTTCCTGGATGCCTCGTATTCCTTCTTTGTATACTGACTGTCATACACAAGAAGATCTGCACCTTTGAAAAACTGAAGAAGTTTTTCGTTCTCCTCACGTGCCACCTTCTCCCCCTCTTCTGCTGCGGTTTCATCATAGCCGGGGTCCGATGGATCTGTGGGAAAGAGATTGAGGAACGGTTCAGTGTCGTAGGCTGTACAGAACGACCGTGCCTTGTATTCAAAGCGGTATCCAAGACAGAGAATCGGGTGGTTGAGGTACTTGGTTGTAACAAACAGACCGTTTCCCAGATCAAGCGTCCGCTCTTTTAAAGGATGATAATTGATGCTTGCAGAAAGTTCGCTCTGCTTTACAGGAAAGTATCTGTACTGGAGCTGCGCCCCTATAATCCTGTCCAATCCCTCATCTTCGTAGGTTACCGGTCCGTAAACGTTTATCTCCGTTCCAGGAATGTATATCGGCGTAAAGAACGGGAAGCCCATGATATGATCCCAGTGAGTATGGGTAATAAAAATATCAATCTTTAAAGGACCGTTTTTCAGGTCATTCTTTACAATACTGTCACCGAGTGATCTTATTCCGGACCCTGCATCTATAATAATTATCCTGTTGTCGTCTCCGGTTCTCAGTTCTATGCAGGCGGTGTTACCGCCGTACTCTACTGTATCCGGTCCCGGACAGGGTATGGAACCTCTGACTCCCCAGAATTTTATCTTCATTTCATCCCCTATTTAACAATTTTAAGAAAGATCCGTGCTTTTTCGATCTCTTCATTTACAGTATCTTCAATATCATCGAACCAGTCCATATCTACGGAGAGTTTTTCCATTACAAATTCCGGCGGTTTTTCAGGAAAACGATCACCGGAGAACCCTATCTCGCTGTAGTTTGAGAAGTAATTGGCAGCTGTAACTGCATACACTATCAGTTTATTATCTCCCTCATAGCTTTCGGTTGAATGGTGATAAATAATAGCATCCTTAATTTCAGCTCCGAGTTTCCATGCATGTGCTACGAGCTGTCCTGCTTCAGCATGATTCAGCCCTATCGCAGCAGACTCCCCCTGATACAGAGGCGCTTTTTCTCTATCTGAAAATCCCACTGCAGTGATGTATTCCTCTGTAAACTGGTGGTTCAGGGGGATCTTTCCAATGTCATGCAAGAGCCCTGCAATAAAGTAGCTTTCCAGTGTCTTGGTATCAACCTTGATATGCTTTGCTATAAGTTTTGCCGTTACCCCCACGCAGAGAGAATGACGCCAAAACCCTTCCATGTTAAGAGCCTGGAAGTTCTGCTTGCTGCTCAAATTCCCCATAATTGCCGTGGAAAGGGCAAGGTTCTTGACTGTATTTATTCCAAGCATGATTATTGCCCGTACCAGAGAGGTGACCTGCTGGGACAATCCGTAATAGGCTGAATTGATAAGCTTCATCACGTTTCCCATAAGGACTGGATCTATACTGATTACCTTGTTCAAATCTGCAGGAGAGGTGTTCGGGTTATTGCAGATCTCGACCACCTTCGTTACAGAAGTGGGAAGGCTGGGCATTTTATTTATGTACAGTGCTATCTTTTTAAGTTGTTTTTCCTTTTCCATTTAATCCCTTCATTACCTCTAAAATATGATCAATCTTGTTCTTCATTGTCAGACTGACACGCTTGTCAGGAAGATAATCAGTCAGGCTGTTCATGAACTTAAAGGTAGATGCAACCTTTTCCCTGGATATTTCTTCCTTCTCTTCTAATGTAACACCTTTTCCGTACTTTTCCTCTATAATCCTTGCTAAACCCGGATGCCCGGTCATTTTTGCTTTTAGAGCTTCAATTTTCAGTTTCATATCGCTCTGTTCAAAACTTTCTTTTTTCTCTTCCGGAAGATACGATGTAAGATCTTCCAGATATCCCAGAAGTTCAGCAGGCGTTTTAGCTTCTTCATCATACTCGTTTTCTTTCCTGCGGTCGCTGCTTTTTTGCTTTTCCGGTTTTTTCTGCGGTTGTTCATATTTAATAACTATCTGCTGGGGTACCGAAGCACTTCCCCCCTGCGGAGGCTGGGTTACTATTACCTGGGGCATTGGCACATACTGGATTTGAGGCGGTGGGGGTGGGTAAGTTGTAGAATAAGGCGGCTGAAACCCCTGTCCGGGATTCTGAGGGGAGCCTGCTCCTCCAGGATTCCCCGCTGCCGCCTGGGCTGCCGCCTGGGCATTTTTTCGTGCCTGCTCCTGGATAAGCGCCGCTTTGATTGTCTCTATATCCTCTTCTTCATCCGGTAGATCAAGGACCTCCTCCATCTCCGACAGATTAATCGTTTCTTTATCTTCTTCGTTTACCTCGATAATAGGTTCTATTCCGCCAAAATCAATTATAGGAATAACCTCTCCCTCAAGATCCATAAGATCCCTGGCGAAGAGGCTCTCTTCATCCTTTTGTTCACTGTCTACGCTCAGACCCCCGACTTCGTCCAGGAAAATCTCAATGTTTCTATCTATTATACTCTCATACTCTTTCTCAAAATCATTTACAATCTCTTCATACAGATCAATCGCATCTTCCATTTTCTCTACGCGCCCGTTATCCTGGAGGAGAACCAGCTTTTCGGCTTCCTCCAGGGCTTTTTCCTTTTCCCCGCTATTCTTATAGAGAAAAACCAGTTTTTTCAGGATGTGTTCATCATCAGGGTACTGCTCCTTGAGACCTTCAAGGAGTTCCAAAGCTCTATCATAGTGACTTGTTTGGAGGTAACTTTCTGCAAGAAGCCTTTTAGTCTCATAGAAATCCGAATCCCTTCTGTAAATATACTCCAGATCCGGCAGGGATTCTTCAAATTTTCCTGCTTCCTGCAGAAGCAGCGCTCTGTGATACCTGGCTTCCAGGTTTGAAGGAGAACTCTCAACTGCTTTGTCAAACCTTCCCTGAGCTCTATCCTTCTTACCGGTTTTTAAAAAGAGGATTCCAAGAAGTGTATTGCCTTCGCTGCTGCCGGGATCCTGTCTCAAAGCATTCCTGATAGTCTCATACGCCTCGGTAAAACGTTCCTTCTGTATCAACAGTTTGCCGAGGAGGAGTTTAACCTCAGAAGAATCGTTCCCCGACGATATAATCGATTTGAGAACATCAATGGCCCCTGTCCCTCTGCCGCTTTCATCCTGGAGTCTCCCAAGATTCACGGCAGCGTTTGTGAAAGCGGGATTTTTCTCTAATGCCCGGTTAAGATACCCCTCTGCTTCTTCGTATCTGCCTAATTTTGTAAGAACAAGGCCGAGGTTGTTCAGTATATCGGGGTTTTCCGGATCAGCAGTCAAAGCGTTCCGGAAACTATGCAGAGCATCTTCCAGACGGCCTAAATCCAGATATACTGCACCCAGGTTGTTTAACCCTGCAACCCACCCGGGTCTGCCGCGTACAGCCTTCCTGAACTCCTGAACAGCCTCTTCCCTGTCCCCTCTCTTAAAGAGAATATTTCCCAGGTTAAAGTGAAGTGTCGGATTATTAGGATCAACGTCCAGTCCTTTTCGGTAATACGTGACCGCCTCTGATAGAGCGCCTTCCTCTTCAAGAAGCGTCCCCAGGTTATTGCATGCCAGAGGCAAGTTGGGATTTAAATCAATCGCTTTTCTGTAAAAGGAAGCGGCTTTGTCATTCTTTCCTGATTCTTTGTATATGTTTGCTATGTTATAACAAATTTCGGCATTTTCAGGGTCCTGCTTGTACGCCTTGTTTATGGTCTCCAAAGCAGTCCGCAGCGCCCCGCTCTTTTTGTAAATTATGGCAAGATTATTCAGGATCTCCGGATTACCGCCCTCCAGGGTATTTGCATGCTGCAGGGCATCTATGGCTTTAATGTACTCCTTTTTTCGGGTGTAGATTGTCCCTAGAAGCAGATACACTGCAGGATTATCCGGCATTGCCTCAATCAGCCTGGACGTATACTCCTCTGCAAGCGGAAAATCATTGACGGCTATGGCCTGTTTGACTGCAGTAACGAGTTCGTTTGTTTCCATTAATTATCTCTGGTTAACCCGGGAAGCGGCCGGGCACTTATCTCGCCGGACAAAGCACCAGGATACTGAGTCCCTGCAGAATCAAAGGCCGCAACAGCAAAGTAGTACAGCTGTCCATTAGCCAGGTTGTGTATAGTAAGGGAGGTGCTTCCGGTAACAACTATGGGAGATTCACCCTCTTTCCCCGTTTTCCCGAAATAAACTCCTTTTTGGGTTCCGTAATAAACCAGATATCCTGCAACATCAGGCTCCCCGATCCCTTTCCATTCAAGCCGGACCTCCCCGTCTCCAGGAATGGCTTTCACATAATCAGGTGCCAGGGGGGGAAGATTTTTCCGGTATTCTGCATGAATCGAATGTACAGAAGGACTCTTTGTCCCGCTCCCGTTGGCAAAAAGATCAATCCGCACCTTGAAGAATCTTCCGGTTGTATCAACAGGCATATATTTTCCCGGTACAAAGGGGATCCAATCACCAGTATTGGTAATTGTATCCTTATAATCCTTAAAAATTTTGTAATAACTTTGAATACCTGAATCCCCGGGGGTATCGAACTGAAGATTGATTCTGTTAAGAACAGAATCGTTCCTCCCCATATCAATCATGGATGTTTCAATCCGCCCGTATCCATTCTGGAATTCCGATAGTACCGGCTCAGAAATAACTCCCTTCGATATTCTGAACTCATCCATAAAACCGTGGTAATTCTCTCCTATTACAAAACTTCCGGAAGTCAGGGAACCGGTAACAGGGATCAGGGGATCCCCGTTGTCCTTTCCCGATAGCGTCGCATAAGCTGTTCCCTCAAGCATACTGTCAACATAGTACTCTATCAATCCGCTGTTTTCGTCGTAGGTAATCATATGGTGATGCCACTGGTCAGGAATAAGCGAGGTAAATCCCGTTACCTTGATAAAAGAGGTATAGGACTCAGGATTAAAGAAAAAATTCCTGAACTCCCAGATCAGCTTTCTGTTTTCAATGGTACATGTTACCGATTGAGGAAGAATTTTACCCTCTCTGTTACGTAAACTGTTGGTATAGGTAATTATTTCTTCACTGGTTTTAAGGAGAACAGGATTCAGCCAGAACTCTATGGTAAAAGATGTTCCGGGATTTCCGGATGCAAAAACAGTACCATCTCCAGGCTGCAGGGAAAGCCCCTCCAGTGTATTCAGAAAAACTCCGGAGCCATTCCCCAGCATCCGGATCTTATCTGTTATTTTAACCGTGTTTTTTAAAATACTGTATGCTCCGGTTTCATCTGCCACCGTCGAATCAAAATGAAGGAGCAGATCGGTATTCTTTTCTTGAGGATAGGTACTGCTCTTAAGACGAATCTCCTGATACCCGCCCTTCCCCGGAATGAATACAGCATTCTCCATGCTGTGTATACTGTTCCATCCGTACCCCTCCCCTGCAGAGAAACCTCTTGCCGCTCCATGAGTCTGGATTGTTATAAGTATGTACGCAAGTACGAATATCTTTTTCACAGTTCTTCTCTCTACTATCGACAAAATGATACAGAAAAAAAAGGGTTCTCTATCATATCTTGTAAAATGTATCTTATAAAGTGTATTTTATCTGTAGAATGAAAGAGAATCTTAAAGAAACGGTAAATTCCCTCCCCCACAGTCCCGGTGTTTATATAATGAAAAACAATAAAGGGGTTTTTATATACATAGGGAAAGCAAAGGACCTCAACAAGAGAGTCCGCTCCTACTTTACCGGTCAAAAAAATATAAAGACTCAAATTCTTGTTAAAAACATATCCGCTATAGAGTTCATTGTTACCGGTGACGAGTTCAAAGCGCTTATCCTGGAAAACAACCTGATAAAAAAATGGACTCCAAAGTACAACATAGATCTGAAAGATGATAAAACATACCCTTCGATCTGCATTACAAACGAAGAATTTCCCCGTATTTTCAAAACCAGGAATGTAAGGAACGACGGATCTTCCTACTACGGTCCCTTTGCCTCGGTAGCAAAACTGGATACGTATCTTGAATTGATAAACAACTATCTTCCCTTGCGGAAGTGCCGCGGCAAGCTTCGCAAGAGGGAATCTCCCTGTCTGTATTATCATATTGGGAAATGCAGCGCCCCCTGCTGCGGGAAGATATCCGCTGCTGAATACCGCAGCTACGTTAGAAAAGCGGAAAACCTGCTCAAAGGGAAAACCAAGGGGCTCAAGCAGGAACTGGAACGGGAGATGATGAGTGCGTCCAGGACCTTGAATTTTGAACGGGCCGCATTGATGCGGGATTTTCTTGAATCTGTCAGAATGGTTGAGGAACAAGCTGAGCACATAGAGTTTACCGAAGATGCCAGGGACTATATTGCCTGTTTTACCGAAAACAATATCTCCACCTTCTCTGTCTTTCAGATCCGCTTAGGGAAACTTTCGGGCAGGAATTTGTTCAGAACCAGGGTCTACGGAGATGAAGAAGATGCTTTTACCGAATTTTTTCTTCACTACTACAACGGCGAAAATCCCTTTCCTGATTCGATCTTTGTTTCAGGAAATTTTGGTCTAGAATCGCTTCATGCGTATGTAAACAATTTGTCGTCTACCCCTGTTACCGTTGCTGCTCCGGACTCAGGAAAACATTTAAAAATAATCAATATGGCAATGGAAAACGCCCGAGAAGATGTGAGAAGAAGAACCAGAAAAGAGAAAAATGTTCCTGGACTCATTGAGCTCAAGGAACTTCTTTCCCTTCCTGCTCTGCCTGTAAGAATAGAAGGGTTCGATATTGCCCAGCTGTCAGGAAAGTTCCCCGTTGCATCCCTTGTTTCATTTTATAACGGAGTCCCTGATAAAAAGAACTACCGGAAATTCCATGTAAAAAGCCTGAACGGGGCTATAGATGATTATGAATCAATCAGGGAAGTTGTCGCCAGGCGGTACACCAGAGTGCTTAACGAAAATCTTGAAAGACCTCATCTCATTGTTATCGACGGGGGTAAAGGACAGGTAAACGCCGCATCACAAATCCTTACAGCCATAGGACTTCCCTCTATTCCGATAATAGGTTTGGCAAAGAGGAACGAAGAAATTTTCCTGCCGGATAGAAGTGCCCCTGTTATACTTCCCGAAACATCAGAAGCCCTTCGCATTATACAGGCTGTCAGGGATGAAACCCACAGATTTGCCACAAGTTTCAATCAGCAGCTGCGATCAAAGGAGATTTCCCTGTCTACGCTTGAAAAGATTCCCGGGATTGGTCCGAAGAGGAGTCAGTCCCTCATTAAGGCGTTCGGTTCCATAGAGGAATTAACCTATGCGGATCCGGAAAAAATAGCCGAAATAGAAGGGATAACAATGGAGGCTGCTGAGAATATTCAAAAATATTTCACTAAAAAATTTGACAAACCATAACCGCTTGTATACATTAATAGTGAATGAATGTTATGGGAGGGTTTTAAATGCCGCCATACAGGAGAGCCGGTATTCCGGCACAAGGAAGTAATTAACAGGGGAATATCCCCATAAAATTTGAGATCTGATCTCTTCCGATCTTGTTTTTAGAAGACGGAATTGACAGAATCCGTAAAGCCGGTGTACAAACCGGCTTTTTTTGGTCCTGATATGCTGTGCACCATTCCACCGATACGGTCAGTCTTCTCTTCTGTTCACAGCCTGATGCAGAAACATTTCCATGATCAGCATCCAGCGCTCTTTTCCTGCCTCTCTGGCATTCTTGTCATAATCGGCGATGAGCATTATGGTTGATTCAAGCTCTCCGAGAGAATATTCGTCCTGGGCTGCAAGATACACCGCCTGATTTTTCTTTCCCCGGATTTTTAAAGCCGCCATAGCTTTTTGTTCATTCTCTCCCTCTGAGAGAAGATGTTTCAATTTAAGAAGATTACCGTACTGCCAGTAAAGCCCGCTTAAGAGCTGGACAGGGTTATTGCCTCCTGACAGTGCCAGTTTGTGAAGTATTTCTATAGATCCGGCAAAGTCATGCTGTACCATTTTGGCAAACAGGGTAAAGACATTTTCCTCTTTACTATGAAATACATACTCTTCAATTACTTCCTCGGATATATGCCCTCTGTCTTTAAAGAAAACGGCAAGCCGCTCACATACCACCTTTAAATCATCCGTTCTGTTCTCCACCAGATCCAGAATCATCTCCACAGCCTCCGGTGATATGCTCAAAGATTCTTTTTTAAAGTATCCCTGTATCCAGTTAACTTTCTGATTCTCGAAGAGTTCCCAGAAAATTCGTGTAGACGCTTTACCCACAGCCGCAGACAGCTTCGGATCCACCTTGTAGGAATCGGTGAGGAGAAAGAGGGTAGCGGAATCTCCAGGTTCCTTTATATATGAAACCAGATAGGGAATTTCGCTTTTTTTTATCTCATCAGCATTGTGAATAAAGACAAATTTATAATCTGAAAACAAATCCCCGTTTTTAAGCAGAGATACTATCTCCCCAACAGATGTTTCAAAGGGATAGAACCGGTAAACTTCCGGTTCGTTCCCCGACATTGTTTTGTACTGATTAAGGATTTGTTTTACAGCTTTTTCCTTTTCGCCGTTTTCAGGTCCTGTGAACAGGTATACTGGTGCTGTTTTACTCATAATTTCTGAATATGTACTGAAGTTTTCCCAGAATTCTGACATTTTGAGAGTAGATTGGGGGGTACACCGGATTTTCAGCCTTGAGCCTGATCCGGTTCTTCTCTTTATAGAACCGTTTTAAGGTTACTGCTTCATCGTTTATCCGTGCAATAACGATGTCACCGTTGTTTGCAGTGCTTTTCTGCATAAAGACCGCAATATCACCATCCAGAATGCCGGCATTCTGCATACTGTCGCCCTTAACATGGAGGGCAAAATGGGATCCGTCCTTGAGCGTTGAAGCGGCAACCTTGATATACCCTTCAAGATTTTCCTCTGCCAGGAGGGGCATCCCGGCAGCAACGTTTCCAAGCAGCGGAATCTCCAGGACTTCTTCGGTCCCGGCAGAAAGACTCGGGACCTCTATGGTTCTGGACCTCTTTGGATCAAAGTTAATCTCCCCTTTCCTGACAAGAGCTTTGATGTGATCATGGGCGCCGCTGGAAGAGATCCCGAAGGCTGCAGCAATCTCCCGTACACTGGGAGGATATTTATGCACCAGAATGAATTCTTTTATAAATTCGAGTATTTCCTTCTGTCGTTTTGTCAGTCCCTTCACTTCTTGATCTCTATTCCGAATTTTTTTATTTTGCCATGCAGGTTACTGGGGTAAATACCAAGCTGTTCTGCCGCCCTGGATATATTATAACCGCATTCTTCAAGACTCCGAATAAGGAATTCCCGTTCAAAAGCCTCTTTGGCCTCATTCAGCTTCATCCCTTCGTACACTTCAAGATGACCGCCCCCGTTTTGGCCGGCTGGAACCTCGTTAAGGAAGTAGCGGACCGTTTCCTCTTCGATTATGTTTTCATCTGTCATAATATTAATACGTTCTATAAAATTTTTCAATTCCCTTACATTTCCCGGCCAGGGGTAATCGTTAAGGATTTTCATCCCTCCCGGCGAAATTGTCTTTGGTGGGGTTTCAGGGGTCTGGTTAAACCGTTTCATAAAATAGTCAACAAGCAGCTTTATATCCTCTTTCCGCTCCGTAAGAGAGGGAACATGAAGAGGAACAACATTCAGACGGTAGTAGAGGTCTTCCCTGAAATTCCCCTTTGCAATCGCTTCCTGAATATCCTTATTCGTTGCAGCAATAATTCTTACATCCACGCTTATCGACTTTTCACTTCCAATTCTCTCAAACTTCATCTCCTGAATTGCCCGCAGGACTTTCGCCTGGGCACTCAGAGACATGTCTGCAATCTCATCAAGAAACAGGGTTCCTTTATGGGCAAGTTCGAACTTCCCCTTCCGCCGTGCTACTGCCGAGGTAAAGGATCCCTTTTCATGTCCGAAAAGTTCACTTTCTAGGAGGGTATCGGGAATTGCTGCACAATTAACTTCGACAAAGGGTCCGGAGGCTCTGTTGCTGAACCGGTGAATAGCCCGTGCAAGGAGCTCTTTTCCGGTACCGTTATCACCGGTTATCAGGATCTTTGCATCTGATGCAGCACTCTGCTGAATCCGTTCCCATATTTTTTTTATCCCCTCACTTTCGCCGATAATCTTATCTTCCATAAAAAGAGAATCTTTTAAGGAGGTATTTTCCTTCTTCAAGGTTTCGAATTTTATAGCATTTGAAACAACAGTAATAATCTTTTCCAAAGAAAGCGGTTTTTCCAGGAAATCAAATGCTCCAAGCTTAACCGCCTTGACCGCCAGATCAATATTCGCGTGTCCGGAGATTATAACTACCTCAAGGTCAGGATAATCGTGCTTTATCTCTTTAAGAACATCGATCCCTCCCATATTGGGAAGCCATATATCAAGGATAACAAGATCGACATTCTGATCTTTAAGAATACTTAATCCCTCAAATCCGTCTCCTGCTGTCAGCACAGTGTATTTTTCATCTTCCAGGATATCTGTCAATACGGTTCTAATCCCCGGTTCATCGTCAATTACAAGAATCGTACTCATACATACTCCTTATCCTTATTGGCAGAGGGAAGATCCATAAAAAAAGTCGTTCCTGTACCTTCTTCTGATTCCAGCCAGATTCTCCCGCTATGCTCAGAGATTATCCGTTCTATAATAGGCAGTCCCAATCCGGTCCCCCCCTCTTTCGTTGTAAAATAAGGGTTGAATATCTTCTTCCGAATATCCGAATTCATCCCGATTCCATCATCCTGAATCTGTATCCGGCAGTACCTGCTGTTTCCTTTAACAATCTCGTCTGCCTGGATAACAATTCGACCTTTTCCGCCCTTAAGTGATTCGATAGCATTAGAGAGTAAATTTGAAAAAACACTTTTCAGCAAATCAGGATCTGCCATTAATGATACATCAGTTACACCGGAAATATCTATATCTACCCCGGGGAAAGAACCCGAATAGAGGGGAATAATTTGTTCCAGGTACTCCCGGAGGTTTATTTTTGATGGATTTGGGACAGGCATCTTTGCGAAGTCACGGAATTGCTCTATCAGTTTTGTTAAATTTTCAACCTCCTTGATTATAGCATCGGTGGAAGCGGGGAGAATATTCTCCAGAGATTCCGGTGACTCATTGAACTTTTTAAGAATTCTCTGAGCTGAAAGCTTGATGGGGGTCAGAGGGTTCTTTATTTCATGAGCCATCCTCTGTGCAATCTCCTGCCATGCAGAAACCTTCTCGTTCTGAACCAGATTCTGCCGGGATTGATCCAGCTCACTTACCATTTTGTTGAAAGAATTGACAAGATTTGCCAGATCATCCTTTTGTTTTGTAAGAATTCTGTAAGAAAAATCCCCCTCAATAACCCTGCTTATCGCTTCTTCAAGATGGACTATGGGTTTAATAATTTCATCGCTGAGAAGGAAACTCGTCAGTATGGAGAGAAGAAGAATAGGGAGGGAAAAATAAACAAAGAACAGGATCAGCACCGCAAAAAGCTTATTGTAGAAAAACTCAAACCTGGAGTAAAGCTGCATGATACGCGTTATATTGCTTGCTTTCGCATCGAAATTCTTCGGCAGAGCAGCACTTATTACAGCGGAGTACTTTCTGCCATCCTTTGTAAAATCCCTTTGAATCTTTAATGCGGTTCTATCTTTCTGTGTGTACCTTGATACGACGCCCTCGCTCAAACTCATAGATATTCCCAGGGAAGAAAGGCTTTCATCTCCCTTTTTTATAATCAGGTTCCCTTCTGAACCATATATTTCAAGGGTACTTATCATGGGGTGGACGCTTAAAATGGTGCTCCACATCCTGTCAGGTGAGTCCATCATCCCTGTCAGAATATTCTCGTAAATACGGCTTTTGCTAAAGGACTGCAGCTCTGAAGAGAGATGTTTATTGTAATCAAGAGCAAACTCCAGACCATTCTCCAATGCTTCTCCCGTTCCTGACGAAAACCACGAATTCAGCGCTGTATTTATGAAACTCAAAGATAATATACCCTGAGGGACAGCGGAAAGAAGCGAAAGGAACGTAAAAAAAACAAGCAGTTTTGCTTTGAATGAAGCTCCGGGAGTTTTATTTTTTTTCTGTTTTACCAGCCTGATAATGTTTATAACAATACTTGCAATCAGAAAAATCGGGAGGACAAGGGAAAAACCAAGGATTTTCAGCCTTTCAAGAGAAGCCTCTGCTGATATATCTGAAAGCAGCCTCCCTGCAAAGATCAGTATCATGATGATAAGAGCAATGTAAAGAAGGAGAATACTTATTACCTCGGCCAGAACCGGCTGTCCGGCTTTCCTTTTAATCATCGCAGCCTTTTGTTATTCCTCAAAACGGCTTTCAAACAGCTTTACAAGCGCTGCAACCGCCTCTTTTTCATCCTTTCCTTCTGCACTGATCTTGAGCTCTGATTTATAGTTGGCGCCAAGGGTAATGATCCCCATTATGGATTTCCCGTTCACTTTCATATCATCCAGCTCAATGTTTATCTCCGCATCGAATTCGTTGGCTGTCTTTACAATCAAAGCCGCCGGGCGGGCATGGAGTCCTGCTCTGTTCTTTATTTCTACTGTTTCTGTTACCATAGGTGTTCCTAAAAAATATCTTTGTTGTTGAAATATAGATTTCGTGCATTCTTGCTTTCAAGCCACGTAAGCACGTTCTGATCAAATTCCCTGGCAGCAAAATATCCCAGCTTCTTGAGCCTTTCATTCATTGCTGCAGTTTCAATAATAATGGGAATGTTTCTCCCCGCTTTTACCGGGACCTGAACAAGGGGAACCTTGATTCCTAAAATCTCACGGGTATTTTCTCCTGAACCAAGTCTGTCATAAACCTTTTCCTGATCCCATTCTTCCAGGTCGACAATCATCTGCACCTGCTTTCGGTCCCTGATAGATCCGACGCCGAAAAGATAACTGATATTTATAATCCCCAGCCCTCTTATCTCCATGTGGTGTCCCAGCCTCTGATCCTTAGCCGAGCCCATAAGGATGTTCCCGCTGACATTCCTCAATTCCACTGAATCATCGGCAATCAGCCGGTGCCCCCGTTCAATCAGTTCCAAAGCGGTTTCACTTTTACCCACTCCGCTGTTTCCAGTAATAAGAATCCCGATTCCAAAGACCTCTACGAGCACTCCGTGAATGATCTTATGAGGTGCAAATACATTTGAAAGTGCCCGCATTAAACGCATGGCCAACTCGGCAGATGAAAGATCAGTCTGCAGTACCGCGCAGCCGGATTTCTCGGCAATCTCCAAAAATCTTTTTCCAGGAGTGTGCCTGTTACTGAATATACAGCATGACACATGGTAGGAAAACAACTTTTCCACCGTTTTCATATTCCCTTCTTTTTCCAGCTTGCATAGGTACGATGATTCCCCCTTCCCGAACAATTGTATCCGGTGAAAGGCAAATTCTTCATAAAACCCGCTCAGAGTTAAACCAGGACGGTTTATTTCCGGATCAGTAATCTTTCTTACAAGTCCTTTCCTGCCGGCAATACACTTCAAATGAAGTTCATTATGGGCCTTTAGTTCCAAATTCAGCAGATCCAGTACAGTAAATTCCTTCATATCTTACTATATCATACTATGTGCATAAAAAAAACGGGTTTCTGCAATGAGAAACCCGCTCTTTTCTATACGTGAGATTTGATCTTCGACTTTTCTTTTCTAACTTTTAAATCTAGTTTATCTATAAATACCTCAATCCCCTCATACAGTTCATGGCATTCCACCCCTAAATGGGCAGATTTCCCCCATCGGAAATGGACGTTACCTTCAACACTGTAACCCTGTTTCTCTTTGGTGACTGTTATCAGAAGATCAACGATATTATCCTTTGCAAAACTGATTCTCTCCAGCTTTTTTTCGAGAAACTCCATTGTAGCATCGCTGATGTTGTAGTGAACGCCTTTTACCTCTAAGTTCATATAATCCTCCTGGGTTTAGTCCTTAATTCAATGATATAAATATTTATTTTGGAAGTCAAACTAAAACTGGTAATTTATGATACCGGTTATTACCCCCAGGAGCATTACCGGATAAAAGTCTGATACGGGTGTTTTTTCTTCCAGTCGATGATTTCATAGTACATATCCAGAATATTTTCACACATCTTTTCTATAGAGTTTTCCCCGGCCGTTGTTACTGCTCCCAAAGAAAGACGCTTTCGCTCATCCTCATTTTCCAGAAGATACTTCACTTTCTCCACCCATTCATTTAAATCCGCTTCCGTTTTATATCCGTTGACTCCGTTACTGACAATGTCGGATATTCCGCTTGAATCAACTGCCACGACGGGAGTCCCGCCGGCCATTGCTTCAAGGATAACCATTCCCTGAGTCTCGGAGCGGGAAGAAAAAACAAAGAGATCTGCATCCGCGTAGTACCGGGGGATATCCTCCGGGGGAACTTTACCAAGCAGTACGGCGTATTGCTGGATGCTATGGGCTTCGATATACCGCTGCATCTCTTCTTCTTCCGGTCCTGTCCCCGCAATAAGGCATTCAAAGGGGACTGTACACTGTTTTGACAGCTGCTTGATCCCTTCAAGGAGGAAATACGGGCTTTTCTCTTTTGAAAGCCTGAAGACTGTAAAGAGCTTTACTTTATCCTCCGGCAGATGCGGTTTTTCCGGAAAGCGGAACTTCTCCAGTTCAATTCCGGTAGGCTGTACAATAATAAGTTTCCCTATTCCAAGGTTCCTCAGATACCGTTTTGCCGATTTAGTTGGAGCTATAACGGCATCACAGAATCGGGAAAAGTACTTTATAAGCATGTGGGGAATCTGTCCACCGGCAAGCTTGTGAAAGAGCGGTACGTAATGGTTGTACTGTTCCAGTCTTGTATGGTAGGTAAAAACAACCGGTTTTTTATGCCTGCCCGCGAGATGCTGCCCGACACTTCCCAGCCAGAAGGGGTGATGTACATGAACAATATCGGGATCTATTTCCCTGAATTTCCGCCGTATCTTTGATGAAAAGATATTTGAAACAGGAACTATAAGGTCCCCTTTTTTGTAGTGGAAAAGAGGTGAACACCGTATAATCCCTTCATCAGCATCCACCCTTTCCCCGGCATCATAGTTCGGAGCAAAAACATAGACTGTATGCCCCTTTGCCTCAAGCCCCTTTTTTAAACGGGATATAGACAGGGGAACACCGCCTATAAAAGGGAGATAGTTGTTTGTAAACATAGCTATCGTGAGAGGATAATCCTTTTTTACCGGATTGTTGAAATCAGGATAGTAATCAATCCGCTCAATCAGCTGTGTATAGACAAGATAAATAACCAGGAAAAGAACCGATATAATTAAAAGCACATTAACAAAATAGACGTATACCCAGGAATAGATCGTATTCCATACATGTCCTAAAAAGGTTAATTCCTCGGGCAGTTTTTCCTGTTCCGGTTTGAGAAGGGATACAGATACAGTACCGCTGACTACAGAAATTTCAGCACAGTGAAAAAAGTTTTCAGAATCCTGAAAGTCAAAGGTACCCCCGCCCCCTCCGGTACTCAGGTAAAGGACACCATCTTTGGTTTCACGGTTAAATCCTCCGCTGTTGGAGGAGATAACTGCAGAGACACCTGTTTTTGCAAACAGATCAAGAAGATTCTGTCTATAAGAACTGCTCATTGTATAGCTGTTTTCCAGCCCTGTCTCTTTCTCCTCCCCGCTGACAGGGGAGCGGTTCATAAAAACAAAGCGGTTTTGCACATTTCCTATATTCTCAAGCAGATCTTCCAGCCAGCTTACCTGGTAATTCTCTTCCGTATATCCGGTAGTATCCAGAAATAAAAACTCGGATTGCCCGGCAATGAAAAAGAACACCGGAGATCCTATATGGCGGAAGTAATTTTTTGCCCCATAGTCTGAGAGTTCAGAATCTCCGAAGGTAAAAAGCACAGGTTTATTCAGCTTTTGCAGCGTCCGGTGCAGTGCGGCATATTTATCATTAGCACCATCTAGTACTGCATCACCCAGAAGCACAACAAAATCAGCTTTGGAGTTGTTGATCAGGGGAACAAGTTTCTGCTCAAAAACGTTTACGGAGTTCCGTATGTTTCCTACCGCAACAAAGGAGTAATTATTCCTTGCAGCAATGAGATTCTCGATCTGTAAAGCATTCCGGGCATTAAAATCAATAAAATCAGAAGAATTCAGTGTAAGAATAATTTTCAACGTACCAAAGGCAAAGTATAGCAACAGAAAAAAACCTATAATAATCCGTCTTTTTGTATTATGCGGCATCATCCTTCCTCCATACTTCCCGGTAAAAGACCACAAAGCCGATTATCATTCCCAGGTACATTGTAAGAAACCTCCAGTAAAAGGTAAGGGGTGCAACATATTCCGGAGATACAAAATGGGAGAAAATAAGTGCAAAGCCCCCTTCCGCTACCCCGCTTCCCCCGGGGGTTGGGGTAAAATAGATTAAAAATGTAATAAGGACCTGAATTGAAAGCACAGTTAAAAGATGGACCTGCACATTCATTGCCCGTATAAGAATGTAAGGAAAGAAAAAGAGAAGAAAGAGATAGATACAGGAGGACAGGAGCGACAAGAACAGATATACTTTCCGTCCCTTCCAGAAGAGCACCAGACTTTCTGCAAAGTGAGCAATTTCACGGTCAACAGCTACTTTCATTGTCTCGCATTTTTCCGGCTTCAGAATATGGATTTTCCGCAGCAAATTCAAAAAAGAGAAAATGATTTTTTTAAGCTGTGCTTTCTGTTTTACAAGACCGTAGAAAAGAACAACATAGATCGTTATTAAAAGCAGTGAATAGAGTACCCCGTGCTGGATGTTTATAACGCTCTTAAGCCCTTTTTCGACAGTGAGAATTACAGGAACCGAAGCAAATATCACAATAGATGCAATAACGGTCCTGATTGTCGTTGCCGCAGTTGCCGTTCCTACAGGAATCCTGTTTTTACTCAGGAAATAGATCTGTGCAAAACCGCCGCCGGTTGCCAGGGGTGTTACCCCTGAGGCAAAGACATTGATAAAGATGAGTTTTATCATAAGGAGAAAGGAAACATCCGTCCCGATGGTTTTAAAGACAAAAAGAAGCCGCAGTCCGTCAAAGAAATAGAAGAGAAGCAGCATGATAACAAGAACCACTACAGTTCCCCCGGTAAATACCCCCGGTACAATAAGGCTCCCTGCCCCTTTGAAACCCTTAAAGATAAGATAGAGGGTGAGTCCTGCGAGGAAAATGAACACCAGACTGCCTATTATATAGGTTACATATTCTTTTTTAAGTTTTCGTTTTTCCTGCACAGATCCTCCATTCAGCACGCTACTATACCGTAAACTACTATAGCTGTTTTCGAAATCCTGTGCTATGATCTTGCCATGGTATTTAAAAGAAAAAAACTGTTTACTATCGTTATACTAGTTATTGCGGGTATTTCACTGATAAAGTCCTACCACCTTTTTTTCAGGGATTTTGAAAACAACGAGATTTACAAAGGTGTTACAGGGATCGAATCCGTTCAAAATAACGGCAATTTTACCTTTGCGGTTATGGGAGATAACAAGAACTCTATCTCTACCTTTAAAAAAATAGTAGATTCCATCAACAGCCAGCCTGCCATACGGTTTACCATGAATACAGGAGACATGGTGTTTGACGGGAATCCGATAAAGTACGATTTCTTTTTAAAACAGCTTAGACAGTTTAAAAATCCCATGATCCCTGTACCGGGGAACCACGATGAGGCAGACGGGGGAATTGACCGTTACGTAAGCATTTTCGGACCCCTTTATTACTCTTTTTCCCACAGTTCATCACTGTTTATTGTTCTGGACGACTCAAATGAGGAAAATATTGATCCCTGGCAATTGAGATGGTTGCGGGAAGAATTGGAAAAATCGAAAGATTACCAGCATACCTTTGTATTCATGCATGTCCCCATTTACGACCCCCGGAAATCCCTAAAAGCACAGCCGGGGCATTCACTTAAGGATCTCGATTCAGCACGGGAAGTATTGAACCTGTTAAAGCAGTACCCGGTAGATATGGTCTTTGCCGGCCACATTCACGGTTATTTTAAAGGTAACTGGGAGGGAGTGCCCTACACCATAACAGGCGGCGGCGGTGCAGAGATGCTTCTTTCAGACCCGGAGCACTACTTTTATCACTATATCAAGGTGAATGTTACCGGAAACAACGTATCCTACACTGTCGAAAAGATAGACTCCCCGGATTTTAATGTTGCCGACAGAATCGGTGCCTTTCTGTGGATATACCTCTACTCATTCGTTGTTATAAACTACTGGGTTATCCTGTTGCTTATTGCCCTGGGGGTTCTTAGCTACATGTATATCAAGCGCTACGGAAAGGACTTTCCTTTCTCCATTACCTGGAGGAAAAAGAAATAGCGTACTTGAATATTCCGGAAAAACTTTTAAATGCATTGAATACCAGGTATATTGATTTCGTTTATAAAACCAGCAGAATTACCTTTTCCGGTGCGTTGGATCTTATTTCTGAATCTGCTGCCAGAAACAGACACTATATTGTTGTTTTCTGGCACGGAGAAAGCTATTGTTTCTATCCCTTACTCAAGGGCAAAAACCAGTACATACTGACAACAAAGGACAGAAGGGGCGATTATATTACTGCTCTGTGCAGCTATTTTGGGTACAGCACAATCCGTATTCCAGACACATTTGAAGACGGGAAACATATAGCAAGAATAAAGAACCGCCTGAAAGACGCCGGAGGTGGAAATCTGGTAATAACCCTTGACGGGCCTCTTGGTCCCTACCATCAACCCAAAGAGTTCCCCTTTTTTATGGGTCTTATATTAGGATATGATGTACTTTCAATCTCCTGTAAAGTAAAATACAGAATCCGGTTAACAAAGAGATGGGATAACTATACAATCCCCCTCCCCTTTAACAAACTCCACTTCCATTTCCATGAACCCCTCTCGATTGAAGGGTCCGATTTAAAGGATCATTTTCTCTCAAAACGCTCTGCTGTCAAAGACCAGCTTGAAGCGCTTCAGGCATCTACAGGCAAATAATCTAAGTCTTAAAAGTCTTTGAAGATTTTAATACTTTTCTCAGTCTATTCTCATTTTTCTCCGGTACATTACTTTTATCTATAAGTAGAGGAGTAAAGAATATGACTAAGAGAACTCAAAACAAATCACTTCAATTACTGGTTTTTGCCAGCCTTTTTATGCTGGTAAGTGTTTTTTTATCAGCAGCGGGAAAGAGTGAAAACGGGAATGGGACTTCCAATGATGGATCCAGAGGAGGCGCTGAATTCGGCTTAAAGGAAGCAGAAATTGCAAAGCGTGTAGATGCAGTCGAGTCGCTTATAGCTGACTGCATGAAAGCCAAAGGATTTGAATATTATCCCGTACCCTACAAAGTTGCCAGAATAGCTATGGACAGCAACAGCAAACCTTCAGGTCTAAATGCCGCAGATTTCCGTAAACAATACGGCTATGGAATAACTACTCTGCTGACAGGAAAGTTGAACCAGGGCACTATGGGGCTTGGGGATCGAAACAATGCCTATCGTGCGAATCTTACACCTGCAGACAGGGTTGCATATGACCGGGCGTTATTTGGAAAGAATACAAATTCAACTTTTGTGGTGTGCCTGGATAACGAGGATTTCTCTACAACAGGGGGATGTACAAGAGCAGCAGTTGAGAAAGTTTTCAGTAAAGATGAGCTTGGACCGGGATTTGTTAACTATCAGAATGCAGCTTCAGCCCGGGTAGATCAGGATCCGAGAATCATTGATGCCTACAGGGAATGGGCAAAAGCCATGCAGTCTGAAGGCTATCATTATAGCAATAATGACGAGATAAAGGCTGATCTTCTAACTCAGCTGGATAAGATAATGAATGGGAGTACAGATCCCGGCTCACTTTCGCCTGGATCTCAGGCAGCATTAAAGGAGCTTCAAGGCAAAGAAAAGACACTTGCAGCCATTGCACATAAATATGAAGTAAAATATGTTGACCCTGTACGTAAGAAAGTGGAAGCGGAACTTCTGGGACCGGATGCAACACAGCAATGATTGTACACAGAGGAAGAATTATATTAGGTATTATCGGAGTTATTGTCTTGGCGGCCGCAGGGGGATGGGTCGCCGGGTCGAATATACGGTCCCCTGCAGAAGCAGCAGCACGAACAGCACCCCCTGCACCATCTCCGATACTGGTACCAGCCGAGAAAAAGATTTTAACCTCCCGGATAACTACCAGGGGAACAGGAAGATTTGGATCTCCGTTCCTAGTGTACCTTGCTTCATCGGATTTGAAATCCGGCCCCGGCAGAATCTCCAGATTACCGGGACCCGGTACTGTGATTACACGTGGAGAGGTACTGTTAGTGGCATCGGGACGCCCTGTGTTTATCCTCCCCGGAGAAGTCCCCATGTATCGTGATCTTGGTTACGGTATGTCAGGCAGCGATGTGCTTCAGCTGGAAAAAGCGCTTAAACAAATGGGATATTCTCCCGGAACTGTTGATGGTGTCTATGATGAAAAAACAAGTACAGCTGTAGCACAGTGGTATAAATCCAAAGGATGGAAACCCTTTGAAAAGGGTAGTAAACAGCTTTCTGCAATCCGAACTCTGGAACAGGAACTATCAGTTGCGGAGAAAGATAAAATGGCAGCAGAAGTATCAATATTAAAAGCACAGACAGATGTAGCTGCGGGAGAGGCTGCATATTCTATTGCCGTGAAATCAGTTCAGCTTGCAGAAACAACAGTAAAAGCCTCCAGAGCTGAAGCTGCGGCATCAAATATTGCTGCAGAATCAGAAGTTAAATCTTTGGAGATTGACGGGGCGGCAGAAAAGAAAAAATTAGCATTACAGAAAGCTGATTCCACCCGACTGTCAGGAGAATTGAAAGTTCAAGCTGCAATTATTGATCTTGAAAGGTCCAGGGGAGATGTTACTGTTGCCAAAGCAAAGCTTAAGACAGCCAGAGATTGTCTTGCTGCTTCCAGAGCTGAGCTTCAGATTGCATCAGACCACTATAGCCGTGTTGCGCTGGATTTAAAATCTGCCCGTCTGCATACATCTGCACAGATTCCGGCAGATGAACTTGTATTCTCCTCATCTTTTCCCCTGCGGATAAAGCATCTGAATATCTCTCAGGGGGATTTTGCAACTGGCCCTGTAATGGTTGTTACGGATTCCAAATTGATCATAGATTCATCAATTTCCATAGATGAAGCAAAGTTTTTAAAAGAGGGGATGACTGTCAAGATTGATGAAACTGATCTGGGCATAAAGACTTCGGGGACAGTAACCCGGGTAGCAAGTACCCCTGGAACCAATAGAGTTGATGGTTACCATATCTATTTTGCTGTATCCGTACACGACAACACGGTTCAACTGGATGGAATATCAGTCCGCCTCATTATACCGGTAGAGTCAACCGGCGGTGCAGTAACAGCAGTTCCTGTGAGTGCCTTATCATTAGCCATGGATGGAACATCAAGAATTCAGGTCAAAAAAACAAATGGATTTGAATTCCTTCCTGTTACGACAGGTCTTGTTGCTGACGGTTATGCTGCAGTATCACCGGTAAGAGGGGAATTAATGCCTGGAGATCTTGTCGTCATCGGATATAGAACTGCCGGAGGAGGAGGGATATGACAGAGACTACATCAAACATGGTAATAAAGCTCTCAAATATCGGACGCCGGTTTCCATCTGATCCACCGGTTAATGCTCTTCTGAATATAAATTTAAAGGTGCATTTTGGAGACTGGATATCAGTAACAGGACCTTCCGGTTCAGGGAAATCAACACTATTAAATGTCATTGGCTGTCTGGATAAACAAACATCCGGAGATTATTTCTTTAATAATACTGATACCATGACACTGACAGATTCTCAGAGGGCGGGACTCCGGAGCCGGCGTATAGGGTTTGTTTTTCAGTCATTCTATTTGTTGTCCCACAGATCTGTTATTGAAAATGTAATGCTTGGGGAAATTTATCAGCATACATCCTCACGAGGGCGGCTTGAGCGGGCAAAAGAAGCATTGAATCGGGTCGATATGCTTAAGAGAGCTGACTTTCTACCCACACATATTTCAGGAGGAGAACAGCAGCGTGTTGCTATTGCCAGAGCATTAATGGGTAAACCTGATCTCCTCTTATGTGATGAGCCAACAGGTAATCTTGATTCAAAATCCACCACCATGATTCTGGATCTTTTTGAAAAAATACACGCTTCGGGGCAGACAATCATAATGATAACACATGAACAGCCGGTAGCAAAGCGGGCTCGGAGAAGAATTGAAATGATAGACGGAGAAATAATGTGACTGAGCTGGAAAAATCAGGCATTACCTGCCGCGATCTCATGAAAGAAGTTCTGGCAGGGCTTTTTTCAAGGCCAGGGAGAACCGTGTTAACCATTATGGGGGTTGTCATGGGAATAGCAGCTCTAGTAGCAACGCTGGGATTATCGCAAACTGCCGGGAATCGAATCATCGGCCGATTTGATGAACTGGCTGCTACAGAGATCGTTATTACGGCTAAATCACAAAACACCCATTCAAATATTCCAGTTTTACCATGGGATTCCCCTGAGCGCTTACTGCGGCTTAACGGCGTTGTGGCAGCAGGCACATTGAGTATGGTAGCGGTTGATAATGCTCTGGTCAGGGCTTCTCTGGTGAGTGACCCTTTGAAACAAACCAGATTTCAACTCTCAGTTCAGGCTGCCTCTCCAGGGTTGTTCTCTGCCGTAAGATCAGAGCTTCATTCCGGACGTTACCCTGACCGGGGCAATTCAGACCGTGCTGACAGGGTTGCTGTCATCGGTTCCAATGCGGCTATAAAACTTGGGATAACCGGTGTGGAGCAGCTGCCTGCAATCATGATTGGAGATAACCTGTACCTTGTTATTGGTATCCTTGGTAATGTTGGAAGGCAGCCTGATCTTCTTAGCTCGGTAATAATTCCCGAAGGAACAGCCAGGAAATATTTTAATCTTGGAAGTCCCCAAAGTGTTCTTATTGAAACAAAAATCGGAGCGGCATCCTTGATAGCCCATCAGTCTCCTCTGGCTCTTCGACCTGATAATCCTTCGATACTCAAAATAGCTGCCCCCTCTGAACCTCAAAGAGTTCGCAATGCTGTCCAGAGTGACCTGAACATCCTTTTTCTTCTGTTGGGGGCTGTTTCATTGCTGGTTGGATCAATAGGCATTGCTAATGTTACCCTTGTATCTGTTGTCGAGCGAACTGGTGAAATTGGTCTTCGAAGAGCTAACGGAGCAACCAGACTGCATATTGCTCTGCAGTTTCTTCTTGAAAGCGGGGCAATTGGTATAATCGGAGGAATTCTGGGAGCCAGTCTTGGCGTGCTTATAATTGTCGGTGTTTCATTTCACCAGAATTGGACTGCAGTTCTGGATCCGGTTGTTTCTTTAACTTCACCTTTAGTTGGAGGGATCGTTGGAATTGTATCCGGGTTGTACCCATCCATTCGGGCGGCGAAGCTGGAACCAGTAGATGCTCTACGGAGCGGAACCTGAGAACTACTTTATACCTATACAGGAGTGTTAGATGAAAAAAATAATGGTTATCTTTTACTTTGTTTTCTTCTCTGGAAGTTTATGGGCAGCTGAAATAGAGTTAACCCTTGAGTTGTTGATTCAATCTCTTACCCAAAACCATCCTCAGTTCCGGGAAGCACAGGAATCACTGAATGCTTCAAGTGCAGAGTACAAAATATCCGCTGCAAAACTTAAACCGCAGATAAATATTATTATCCCTTCCAGTTTGAATTTTTCACCGTTTATTATAAATAGTCAGTATGATATGAGTGCTACCCCAGAGGTTGTTATTAGTCAACTATTACCCGGATCAGGAACTCTTTCTCTGGCTGTGAAAGATCAGATCTCTGTGAGTACTTTGGGAAGTGCAGCTGTCTCTCCATTATATCACAATCCGGATATAGGGATCAGCCTCACGCAACCGCTCTACTTTAAACCATCTTATAACACAAAAAACACAGTAAGAGAAAATATTATACATTCTGCCACGCTGCATAATAAGGAGGTTACAAATGGTCTGATTATGCAGTGTTTAAAAGATTATTATTCTCTCAAGCAACTCCAGTTTCAATGGACACTAAGTAAATCACGGCTGGCAAGGAGTACAGAAAGCTACATGCAGATTGAAAAGAAGTATAATCTGGGAATTCTTACCCGGTCTGTCTACTCCGGTGCTAGAATTGCCCTTCTGAAGGCTCAAAATGATTTTTCCAGGATGAAGAGAGAACTGAATATTAAAAAAGAGTTGATGCAGGACACCTATCATATTCCCGGGATTATAGTAGTCACCCCTGATATCGAAGTATTTAAGGAAATAAATAATGAACTGATACATATGGATATTCAGGATTCTATTGATGAGGCTTTTCGGAATAATACCTCACTTGCCAGGAAACGTATTAACCTTAGTTCAATGGAATTTCAGGAGATGATTATTGAAAGGGAGCACGCTCCAGTTCTTGATTTTAACGCACATTACTCTATAAATACAACTCTGTCCAGTACTTTTTCAATAAATCTATCGCTTAGCGCCGGTCTTTTTGACAGGGGTAGTTTCAATGAAAAAATCAAGCAAAAAGCAAGTGAAAAAGCAGGAATAAGGAATTCCGCCGAATGGGAGAAAATATCTTTAGCCTCTACAATAAAATTACTCTTTAGTTCCATTGAAAACAATGAATCTCTGAGTAATCTTTTTCAAATACAGGAAGAGGAAGCGCATAATAGAATAAAAAATGCAGAACTAAAACTCACTTCAGGGCAGCTAACAGAAGCAGCTCTTTTTGAATTATATTCAAATCTGGAGACTATTCAGATAAATAGTATGGAAAACAGAATTAAAAGAAATATTACTCTCTTAAGAATATATGACCTGATGGGGCGTAATTTATTGGAATATATCCAGGGGAGAAATTCACAGCAAGATTTAAAAAGCTTCTCATACTATTCTAAGAATTGGTAGTTATATTACTTAGTATAAATTATTTTTTGGAGGCGTTTATGAACAAGCGAGTTATTTTTTTTACAGTCTTATTGATTTATGTGGTAACAGTCAGTTCCTTTGCAAACGGTGACCACGAAAAGAGTGATAGTGAGAAAAATGTACAGGAGAAGGTTGCTGAACCGGCATTCACCGGTACAATACCGGTGGATGAAGCCAAGATCAAAGATGAAAAGGGCTTGGTGTCACAATTCAAGGATAAAATTGTCGGAATTGAAGCAGCAGGTGCAGCTGCGGTTAAAGCACATCCTGATTCAGCTTTAAACGGAATTACCCTTGACATCGAAAATGGTTATCTTGTTTACGATGTTTTTATGGATGACGGAACCAGTATGGTTATTGATGCTGGAACAGGCAAAATCCTTCATGAGGAAAAGCATAACTCCCGTGAAAGTAATGAAGATGGGAAAGAAGAGAAAGAAGAAGAAAAAGGAGGTGATGAGAGTAGTACAGAAAGCGATTGATTTCCTCCACTTTTTTGGGGCTGATTTCAAAATCAGCCCCATTATTTATTTATGGAACAGTGTGTGCTATAGTAGATTCAGGAGAGATTTATAATGAATAAGCAGGAGAAGATCCTGATAGTCGAAGATGAATTAAAAATTGCCCGTTTTCTTGAATTGGAATTGGTGCATGAAGGTTATGAAGTTTCAATCGAAAATAACGGACTAGATGGTTTGCAAAAGATTCAGAATGAGAGTTTTGAGCTCATTCTTTTAGATATTATGCTCCCGGGACTCAGCGGTTTGGAAGTGTGCCGAAGGATACGGAAGAACAGTAAAATACCCGTAATAATGCTAACGGCAAAAGGTGATATTACAGATAAGGTAATGGGGCTTGATATTGGTGCGGATGATTATTTGACCAAACCATTTGAAATAGAGGAATTGCTGGCGCGCATCAGGGCTGCATTACGCCGTAATAAAACAAATGAACCGGAAATTGATGAGATTTTGGTTGGAGATCTAATATTAAACAGGAAAACAAGAAGAATATTCAGAGGAACCGTGGAGATTGAACTGACCAAACGGGAGTTTGAACTTCTTGAGTTTCTTATGATAAACGAGGGAATAGTTATTAATCGGGAACAATTACTTGAGAAGGTGTGGGGGAGAAGGTACTACACTTCGACAAATTCCGTTGATGTTTATATACGGTATCTTCGTGAAAAAATAGACTCTGGACATAAAAAGAAGTACCTGCATACCGTTAGAGGCTTCGGTTATGTTATTCGTGCCTAACCTTTTAAAGGGGAGAGTATCTGTTTCCCTTCGAATTGCTTTATACATAAGCATTGCTTTTTCTTTTATTCTTTTACTCATCAGCTTTTTGATTGTGAGCAGCGTACATATATTTTTACTAAAAGAATCTGAACAATTCCTTATGTATAATAAAAATATTATCATAAACGAACTTTCCAACTCTCCCGGGAATGAAGTGGAGGCACTCACCGAACTTTCAGTTAGTAGAAACGTCCAGACGAGTTTGTACACTGCAGAAGGTTTCTTACTGTTTGTAAAAAACGAGATGTTCCCGGAAACACTTATTTCCGCTGACGGCATAGAGGAAATCCGTCTCCCAGATAATCATGATATACCGGAAAATGACCATTACACACAAGAGGGAGATTTTAATGGGCTTCATTATATGGTACTCAGATATACTGTCCACAATCTTTCCATCGGCAACAATTATATTATTCAAATAGCAAAAGATCTGTCTGAAGTGGACTATTTTATTGCAATTCTGTATAAATTCCTTATACTAACCAATATTGCCGGACTAATTATAGCAGTTGCAGCGGGCTTCCTCATCAGCAGAAGAGTACTTCACCCAATCACACAAGTTACCGATACAGCATTACGCATATCCGAAAAAGAATTAACTATGCGTATCCCGGTCACAGGCCCTGAAGATGAGCTTAATAAACTAGCTAAAGCTTTTAATGGAATGCTGAACAGACTTGACGATTCTTTTAAACGGCAGAACAGATTTGTTTCCAACGCTTCCCATGAATTAAGAACCCCTCTATCCATTATAAACGGATACATTGGAATTTTATCCAGGTGGGGAATAGAGGATCCCCACGTACTTGCCGAATCGCTCGATGCAATAAGAGCAGAAACAAAGAGGATGGCTTCACTTATAGAAAAGCTCCTATTCCTTGCAAAAAATGCGGATGGAGGCATGCAACTCAGGAAAGAACCTGTTGATATGGGAATACTCTTCCAGGAGATTAAGAAAGACTCAGAACTTCTATTCCCTGAAAAAAAGTTCAATTTTAATATCGAACAGGGATGTATTGTTTTAGGCAGCAAAGATATGCTAAGGCAGATGCTGCTTGTTTTTCTGGACAATGAGGGAAAGTATTGCAGCAAAGAAGGAACTGTTATATTTTCTCTTCACAGAGGCAAGGAGTCCATAGCAGTTATCATACAGGATGATGGGCCAGGAATGGAGCAAACCAAGATTAAATATATTTTTGACCGCTTTTACCGTCTTGATGACGCCAGGGATAAAGCAAGCGGAGGTTCTGGGCTCGGTCTTTCTATTGCGAAAGAGATAATAGAACTCCATGGAGGTTCGGTCAATGTCAAGAGCAGCATAGGACAGGGAACTGTTTTTACCCTGAATTTTCCTTTATAAAATCGAGCCCCATACAGAGTGATATTAGCAATGCTCTCACTGCAAAATAATACCCCTCCACCCATTCTCATAAAGATACTCCGATAATTTCCATTTAATCTATCTCCAATTTCTGCTGTCGTCCAAGCCCCCTTATACTATGGTTACCGCAATACCGTGTCAAGATTACTAAAAATAATTCCAGACTTAAACTGAGATTTACCTTGCTCGTATATATTTGGGACAACTTTGAAATACGGAGTATATTATGGAACAATTTGCAGTAAAAACGAACGGCCTGACCCGATTATATGGAACTAATACAGCTGTTGAGCATCTGAATCTAAAAGTTCAAAAAGGGCAAATTTTTGGATTCCTTGGCCACAACGGTGCAGGGAAAACAACAACAATACGGATGTTAACAACGTTACTTTCCCCCACAGATGGAAGCGCTGAAATATTTGGAGCAGACATTGTAAAAGAAAATTTGCAGGTGAGAAAAAAGATTGGGTATGTACCGGAAAATGTACATCTCTATAAAGACTTAACAGTATGGGAAAATATGATGTTTTTTGCTGCTCTTTCAGGTGTACAAGAACCTGACCGGCGGATTCTGGAGATTCTTGAACGCATAGGGCATCCGGAATGGATAGACTTTAAAGTCGGAACTCTTTCAAAAGGGATGCGTCAGCGTATTGGTATTGCCCAGGCTCTTCTGCATAAACCATCACTTCTTTTTCTTGATGAACCTGCCTCGGGACTTGATCCTGAGGGAACACGGGATATAGGAGATCTCATAGTTCAGCTGAACAGAGAGGAAGGGATCACTATTTTCATGAATACTCACCAATTGGGAGAGGTGGCAAAACTATGCACAAGTATTGGCATTTTAAATCACGGTCATATGGTAATAGCCGACTCGCTCGAAAATATTCTTAAAAAATTTCCGGATCATGCATCTTTAGAGGATATTTATTTACAAATAGAAAAAGACAGGAAGGTTATTGTATGAATACGATTATGGTGATAGCCAAAAGGGAATTTAAAAGTGTTTTTAGAAATAGATTGTTTGTTACCATCGCTCTATTATTCCTGGTTCTGTCTATCCTCTCTGTTTATATCGGAAGCTCAACCAAAAAAACAGAGATGAGGGTCTACAATGAACGAGTGGCTGCCCTTACGAATCAGGGATATTCTGACTTACCGCCTAAACCGGTCATTAACACACTTACCATATTGTTTAACCTGACAGAATATATAAGCATCGTGGGGGCAATACTGGCGGTAGTTCTTGGTTACAATACGCTTATCAGTGAAAAGGAATCGGGGACTCTCAAACTTATTCTTTCCCGGCCGGTATATCGAGATTGGCTTATTACGGGAAAGTTATTGGGAAATGCAGCTGTTATCATCACCCTCATGGTACTTGTATTTGTTTTTAATATTCTCCTTCTGATATTGGTTGGGGGTATATTACCGACAGGAATAGAGGTTTTAAGGCTATTTATTTTTATACTCCTGGGATTTTTCTATATGCTTATTTTTCTGAGTCTTTCCATCCTGCTTAGTATTCGTCTTTCCAACAGTTCAACGGTATTTATGGTATCCCTCGTTATATGGATGCTGTTCAGTTTTGTAATTCCGCAGATGGCTGATGCTGTTAAGTCGAACAGTACCGTAATCAATAGTATCTCAGGGACAGCGACAATGCTTCCACAGGATACGACAGCATCAAGAGTTATAGATGCCCTCTCTCCTTACTACTATTTCAAGATTATGGGAGAGCGGCTGCTAGAAGCAGGGATAGATAACACTGTTGTTTCAATCAGTACTCTCCTTTTATCCAGCATGAAAACACTCTTTATATTAATCCTTCCGTCAGCAGTTTTCACAATAACTGGTTATATACTGTTTATGCGTGATGAAACCCTGGTTCTAGAATAGAGGAATATTATGAAAAACAAGGCTTTTACAATGTTTCTTCTTTTTTTTGCAGCCTCTGCCATGCATCTTTTTGCTGACAAAATTATACCAACCCGTCATATTCGTGCAGGAGATAATACCCGGTATTTTTTTGAAATAGTGAATAGCACTGCAGAGGAACACACATATTCAATAAAAACAGTCAGCCCTGATAAATCAATCAAGATCAAGGTTGAATCATCAAATAATACAAACGATGTGCAGAATTTCCTGATATCATCTGGTAAAAGAGGCGAAGTTACTGTTGAGGTAAGCTCTTTACCCGAAACACCTGTTGGATGCTATGATGGAGAACTGCATGTCAAAAGAGATGACGGAAAATCTTACTCAATATCTTTTTCACTGACAGTAGAAAATCCATATATATTAAAGACAACAGGAGCTCCTGACAGAATAGATGTTTTTAGCGGGAAGGAGTTCTCCTTTAATGTAACGGTAATAAATTCCGGAGCTGCTCTACTCCACAATCTAATCTTTAAAATTGATGCACCGCCCAAGTGGATTATTATGTCAGAACCTAAAATTCTTGACCGCCTTGACCCGGGGAATAATGTAGTTATTAAAACTCGGGTCATAGTACCACCATCACAGGCTTCGGTTATTCAGTCAGTACCCTATCATATTGAATGCATGGAAACAGTCAGCTCAACAGGTACGCTAACAGTCAAAGTTCAAAAAAGTCCGGAATATCTGATCACCGCTTTGGCAGTACTTGTCCTTGCTATTGCAGGAACTATTTTATTCTTCAAGAAAAAAGGACGCAGGTAAGTATGTATTACAGGAGGACATTATGCGAAAATACAGCCCTATATTAATCATTGCAAAAAAAGAAGTGACCGATGCTTTTAGGAACCGTCTTTTTCTTGCATCTCTGCTGATGCTTGTTAGTCTCAGCCTTATCGCTATCGGTCTTGGTTCAGTAACTGTTCACAAGCACATTATTGAGTATCAGCAATCAGTAAAAATTTTAAAAGACCTGGGACGGACAGACATACCTCCCATGCCTTCCCTTAATCCGATTGCAGTATCAAAGAATTTTATTAATTATCTGGCCATGGTTGGCGGTTTGCTTGCAATAATCCTCGGTTTTTCCAGTATCAGAAAAGAAAAACAGGCAGGCACCCTCCAGCTTATACTCTCCCGCCCGGTATATAGGGATCAACTGCTTGCAGGTAAGATCACAGGGAATGCATCGGTACTGGCTCTGCTCATGGTTGGAGTCGGGTTTGTTACATGGCTCGTTCTTCTCTTTATGGGAGGTGTTCAGCTGACTTCTGACCAAATTATTAAATTAATGCTGACCATGGGTATGTCCTGGCTCTATTTGCTGGTTTTCTTCATGGTTTCATTCTTTTTTAGCCTGTGGGTACGATTCGACAATCAAGCCCTCCTTTTTACTATAATTGTTTGGCTTGTATTTGCTTTTATCCTCCCTCAAATCGGCGATACCATGGATCTTGACAATCAAATTCCCGGAGGATTCTTTACAAGCCTTGGGCTTGATAATGCAGGAGAAAAGGCTGCTCTTGCAAAATTCAGAAATTATGAAAGCATTAGAGGCGGACTGGAACAACTCTCGCCAACCAAACATTATGAGCGTGTCAGCTTTGCTTTGCTGGGTATAAAGCCCCAATTTATTCCGAACACATGGGCAGAAATTCTGCAGATAAAATTAATCGATATAATGGGACTCCTGGTCCCAATAGTTTTACTGATAAGTGCATCTTTTATGGTCTTTTTAAGACGTGAAACCTGAAAAAATAAGTATTTGCCATAAGGCAAATCCAAAACATATGAATTACAAGGAGTACAGTATGAACAAAAAAAGAATTACGTTAATGGCATTTTTAATTCTTATCACAGCTATGTTGGTTTATGCCAACGGATCGATGGATACATCAGGCAAGGGAAATAATCCTTCTGCCGGGACCTCCATAAGTCAGCCGAAACAGGACACTGATGGTGATGGTATCCCGGATTCAGCGGAAAAAACATTCGGAACCAATCCTATGAATCCGGATACAGATGGTGACGGGATGAACGATCTTAAAGACCCTAAACCTCTATACACCGATAATCCTATTAAAAAACAAGGTGAAAAAAAGGGTTTTGTCATTAAACAGATTCTGGTGGAGAACAATGTGGATGCGAGTGGCAGAGCTGCTCCGGATCATCTTGAGCTGAAAGTAACGAATACCAGTGGTAATAATTTAACCGGTTTTGATATTTACTATTCAATTAAAGATTTGAAAACCGGAGAAACACAAGCTTATTACCAAAAATTACCCGGCTTCAACTTGAAAGCAGGTGAAACGAAAGCATTGAATCTGGATACTTCCGGTAAACAAGATCACTACCCGGTAAATCCCAACAGTATGTATTATAATAGCCAGAATAAAATGAGAGTTATTGCTTTCATTCACAGTGAAGGGTATGCTGTTCAGACTGCAACGGTAGATAAAGATGCCGGAGGGACTGAAGCAGCAGATTAATATTCAGAGCAGCTGTATATTTTAAGGTCTGTTTCGGCGGGAGGATCCTGCCGAAGCGGTACTATTCTGGAGGAAGCAAATGCGTGTTCTGGTTGTAGAAGATGAACTCCGTATGTCGGACTTGATTCGGCAGGGTCTGGAAGAAGATGGTTATGCCGTTGATACTGTGGATAATGGAAAGGATGTTTTCTTTTGGGTTGAAAGTACTTCCTATGACTATATTGTGTTGGACATTATGCTTCCCGGTATGGATGGCATTTCTGTCTGCAGTAAGTTGAGGAAACAGGGATATACAATGAATATTCTCATACTTACTGCCAGAGATGCTGTCAGTGACCGTGTCTCAGGCCTTGACGCTGGTGCAGACGACTACCTGGTAAAACCATTCGCTATTGAAGAACTAACTGCACGGCTAAGAGCTTTGAGCCGCCGTATAGGACCGCAGAAAACGGTAACATTGCAAGTCAGTGATCTCATATTAAACACTGCCACAAAACGCGCAATAAGAGGGAATAGGGAAATACCAACACTAACATCCAAAGAGTATGTTCTACTTGAAACTCTTATGTACTATCCTAATCAAGTATTAACCAGGGAACAAATAATTGAAAAGGTCTGGAATTGGGAATATGAATCAGAATCCAAACTTATTGAAGTATATATATCATCTTTAAGGAAAAAGATAGATAAGGATTCCAGTCAAAAGCTCATTCAAACCGTAAGGGGAATGGGCTATAGGATAAGCGGTAATGACTAGCCTGCGTACACATCTTGTATTATGGACAATAATTATCGAGGCTCTACTCCTCACAGCCTTTGCGGGGACACTTCTTTTCTACATTTACAATTCCCAAACGAAACAAATTCAGGAAATACTTTCTCTGAGCGGTACTGAGCTTAATGCAATTGTTGATACCAATGGCAATGGTTTCTATGCATCTGATTTGGAATCATCAACTTTGAGCTCAAGAGGAGTTTTAGCTTGGATAATAAACCCCAAAGGGGAGGTAGGACTCACAATAGGCGTTAGTGAAAACCAGACGCTACCTCCAACCCTTCCGCCACTAAATCAAAGCAGAGATTATACATTATCTGATGGATTAAAAGTACGAATACTCACAACTCCTCTACAGGAAGCTGACAGCGTTAAAGGAACAATTATTATCGCATACCCTTTAACCGAAAGTCACCGTTTTATTACCCAAATAGAATTTGGAATACTAATTGCTGTTCCTCTTGCGCTTATTCTTTCAATTATTGGAGGCTTGTTTTTAACAAAGAAGGCAATGCTTCCAATTGCTTCAATTACTCATATAACAAAAAGAATAAATGCTTCTGATCTTGGCAAACGGATTGACATGGATTTGCCTGATGATGAAATAGGTCATCTTGGCACAACAATAAACGGCATGCTGGATCGTTTGGAAGCAGCATTTCAGCGTGAACGCCAGTTTACAGCAGATGTTTCTCATGAACTCCGTACCCCCTTAAGTTTATTAAAAACACAGCTCAGCCTGGCAAGATCCCGGCCCCGCGATATATCCACCCTCTATAAAATGATGCATGAAATGGAGCATGATGTTGATCGCATGACTTCTCTTGTTAATGAAATGCTTACCCTATCCTCTGTTGAACAGAGCAAGGGACTACAATTTGAAACAATAAATATTGATCTGATTCTTTCATCGGTTATTTCAAATTTCCAGGAATCAGCCCATAAGAAATCAGTCTCCATCATTAAAGAAAATTCCAATGTGAAAAATCTTGAAGTTAAAGGAAATCCTGAACAGCTTTATCGGGTTTTTTCAAATTTAGTTGAGAATGCACTGAAATATACACCAGCCGGGGGAATAATTAAAATATTAATAAAAAACAGTTATGATGGTATTAAAGTCATTATTGCAGATTCAGGGGTGGGAATTGAAAAATCACATCTTGCTTTTCTTTTTGACAGGTTTTACAGAGTAGACAGTTCCCGCACACGCCAGTCCGGCGGTTTTGGTCTGGGGCTGGCTATTGTCAAGGCCATCGTTGAATCACATGGCGGCAGTATCTCGGTAGAGAGTACTCCCGGTAAAGGGACAAATTTTACCGTTTCTTTCAGAGAATGAGGGGCCATTACCTGGCAAATCGGACTACTGCCAGATAAAGCTCCCCGCTGCCCCCCCTGCAGAGGAGCCTAAACGCTATATCTGCAAATGAACTAACTGGAAGTGTTAATTTTGTATTTTCAATAAAGGAAAGGACAAATCTATTACAGATCCAGTTTTTCTATAACGGCCTTGTACTCATCCTTCTTTTTCTTAAGCTCTTGTTCTATTCTGTCCCGTTCTTCCGCACTTTCTGTATC
>JANTFL010000011.1 GCA_024763455.1 Sediminispirochaeta sp.
TAACCGGAAAAGGCCGAGTCTTTCATCATGCTTATCTACGAAATATTTCTTATAAATATCGGGATACTCAGGTTTCAAAGGTGATCCTCAATGGATAGACCTGTATTTAATCTTCCGGTAAATTTTCGAATTCTTGCCTCTTGTTTTCAAACCATTCCTGCATACTTTGAGGATGTTCCATCATGGTTTTCATTTTATTCATTGCCTCCAGATGAGCCTTGTCTCCTTTCTGAAACATCTCTTTTCCATGAGTTTTACTCAATTCAGCCATTTCCTCAAAGGATTGAGCCTGAAATTTCATATTGCAGGCCCCTCCAAGCTGTTTACATGTCATTGTTTTCATTTATTACCTCTTTACTCATAATATAATTGAAAAAGGTAGAGAAAGCAAATCTATGTAACCTCCTGCATTACAAACAGAAGGGACAATTTACCTATCAGTATTCTCCCTTCCTAGGTATCCTCTAGGAATCTGTTTTTCTCTTTCAAACGAAACCATGTTTTTCCCATGGGGATCCAAACAGAGACAAGTTTCTGCCATTCTTTGTACGCAGGATACTTGGAAGCGGTTATCCCTTCGGTAAACGCAGTTGATCCGGCGAATAATGCAATGAGGGTTACCGCTCCGATTCCACTCCAATGAAGCGAGCCGGTCGTCGCACATAGATCGAGGTAGACAACCACCCATTGTCCCCATTCGCTTACGTAATTAGGGTGACGGGAATACTTCCAGAGTCCAAATGTATTGAACCCCAACTGGTACCGTTTCTTACTTGACCAGGGAAGCTTGTTTCTCCTTTTGTAGAACTGAAACTGCAGAAGATCAGAAGCCGTCTCAGTAAGAAGCAATAGAAACTGCAGAATAAAGAGACCTATCTCTAAACCTCTTAGTTGACCATCTACCTTCCCATAGTAGTAGAGGGGTAGTGTAAACAAAAATATCAGTCCCAGCTGAAAGACACAGATAAAGAAGAAATTGAAGAGCTCAAAAAGAATTGGGTTTTGTATTTTCCATCGTAAGTAGGACCAGCGGTAATCTTCTGTTGTGAACCCATGTTTTAGTGAAAAATTATACCCGCCTTTTATTGCAAAATTTGCTGTAAGCCGAATTGCCCACAGGATTACCAGAATGGAAGCAATTATATACCGGGGATTGGTATGGTAATCACGGAGCCAAATCAGCACATACAGAGCAGGAAGAAGGGACCAGAGCCGATCCACAGTTGAATAATTTTTTGAAACAAGTCCGTATAGAAACGATACCCCAACCGAAACAGCGAGCACAATGAGTGAAATATATAAAGTATCCATAAACGAATAATACCAAACAAACCTTGTAATGCATACGATCTTTTACGTAAAAACTAAAATAACTTGATAGGGTTGAGCTGTTATTGTTGATTAATTTACTAAACATTATTATTATAGTAGTGATATCAAAAGGAGATAAAGTATGGCTAATGTAAAACTAAACGGTATTCCCGTTAAAACTGAGGGAGAGCTACCAAAAGAGGGATCTAAACTCCCAACTTTTTCCCTGACTTCGGCAGATTTGTCTGATAAAACAAACGCAGATTTTGAAGGGAAGAGACTCGTCTTGAATATCTTTCACAGTCTAGATACCGGAACCTGTGCAGCATCCGTTCGCCGGTTCAATGCTGAGGCAACAAAACTTGGGGATGATGTTGCAGTCCTCTGTATTTCAAGGGATCTTCCTTTTGCGCAGGCCAGGTTTTGCGGGGCAGAAGGCCTTGATAACGTGATAACCCTGTCTTCAATGAAAGATGAATCTTTTGGCAAAGATTTCGGTGTCAGGTACATCGACGGTCCCATACAGGGATTATTAGCAAGGGCTGTTATTGTAACCGACTCAGAGGGTATTGTGCAGTACACTCAGCAGGTAGAAGAAACAACCGAAGAACCAGATTACGCATCTGCTTTGGCTGCTCTTTAGTATACGACGTATTTACACTCTATTTTTTGGCTGCTATTCTGTTAGCAGCCAATTTCCCAGTCAGAATTGACATTGGAACACCAGCAGGGCTGTATGTCCACTGCCCAGCCTGATAAATGTGCGGGAGCGGAGTATCTACAGCCTTGGAAACTTTCCCCATTTGGGTAATTGCAGGTATGTTTTTTTCAAAAGCCCAGCCTACTATTGCTCCGCCTTCTGTTCCGACTCTTGATTGTATCGTTAACGGGGTGAAAGAAAAATGTTTAATTACGTTATCCTGTAAGCTCGGGTATATGGTTTTTGACAGCAGTGAAATAATTTTTCCTTCGATTTCATTGACAAATTCATCATACCAACCGGCTTCTTTAACCTTTTTGAAAATTTCATAACCTGTTAAAAAGCTGACAATCATCCCCGTTTTACCTTGCGGTGACAGTTTCCCGTCTCGTAAGCCAGGGATTGAAATCTCAAAGGTATTATACTCCAGCATGCGGTCGAGCCATGCTTCTATTTTGTTTCTATCAGTATGATTGAAATTTATTAACAAATTCTCCAACTCTTTCCTGTGAATATTTCCCAACCCTTTTTTACGGGGTGTATAAAAGAAATGTCCCTTTGATATTGTTTTAAAATAGGAAAGAGGCATATTGATTTCCAAATACAGGGAAAAAACAGATTCACTAACCGGGAAGTTCGCTATTTTCTCCTTGTACTTTTTGAATTGAGAAACTGATTTTTCATGTAGTGATTTCTCATCAGCAATAGAATAAAATGTTTTTAAATCTGCAGCCCATACTAAATTGTCGTAGTAATACCTCTTACCTTTCTGATCAACAATATAGTTTTCGTATGTATTAATTTTCTCTATTGTTGTATTCGGTACAAGTTCTCCGCCTAATTCAACTACTTTGTTCTCGACTTTTTGTGATAACGTTCCTACACCGCCGATTGGATAAAAATAATCAAGGTATATTGAAAAATAACCAAGCGCAAAAAAAGTTGGTGTTGCTTTGAAGAAATGCTGCGTTATAATATCGAGTAGTGAAGTATTCGTGATGATTCTAGCTAAGTATTCTTCCACCGGGAGCTGGAGTCTTTTAATTTTTCTTAGCGTAAGTATAAACCCCGGTAACCATGGAAGCAATTTTGTGAATAAAAATTCCCGGTCTTTCTGTAAGTCCTTAAAAAGGGGGTTATCAATTCCATACAAAATATCAAAATACTTAATAATTTTATTCATTATTTTAATAAAGCGATCAATTTCTTTAGAATTCAGCGGGTATAACTTTATTAAAAAATCTCGATACTTTAAAACATCCTGCTTACCTTCAATATGTAAAAATTCTTTTTCAACACCAATAGTAACGTTATTCTTCACCTTATCCAGATTAATATCCAGATCTTTAAGCATTGGTAAAATAATACCAGCATTAACCAAGGCTCTAACACCGGCTTCAAAGTGGAAACCGTTATCTTCTATTGAACTTACCAGCCCGCCGAAACTACTGTTTTTTTCTATGAGTTTTACCTGATGTCCGTCTCTGGCAAGGTATGCAGCACAGGTTAACCCGGCTATACCTCCCCCGACAATTACCGCTTTACTCATCTATTTATCCTTTAGCAGCGCCTTAGCGGCAATTCGACCTGTCATAATTGCAGTAGGGCCGCCTGCGGGGCTATAAACCCATTTCCCCACATTAAAAATATTTTTAATAGGTGTTTTAACAGCATTGCTCAAGTTAAAAATATGATCGGCAACCGGTATCTTTTGTGTAAAGGACCACCCAATTATAGAACCCTCTGCGCTTAATACTCTATCTTCTATAGAGAGGGGAGTTGCTGATAGCTTAAAAAGTATATAATCTTCTATCCCTGTATACAAATGATCTGATATAAGAGAAATAACATAACGTTCCATCATAGCTTTAAATTCATCATACCACCCTTCGTCTTTTATTCTTTTTGTTATTTCATAATCAAATAACCAGCTTACGATAAGCCCGGTCTTTCCATCTGGCGAAGCAGTTTTATCACGTAAGGAAGGGATAGAAATCTCGAAGGTGTTGTATTTACAATGGTTCTTCAGCCATTCTGTTTTTTCCTTTTTCGATAAGGTATCCCATTTCTTAAGTATTCCCTCGGTATTTTTTAGGTCCAGTAAACCTCTTTTAAAAGGCGTATAAAACACATGACCGGTAGAAAAATCCTTGAAAAAATCTGGCGGTCTGTCAACGCCCATAAAAACAGTAAAAACAGATTCGGCTCCCTTTGATTGCAGTATAATCTCTTTTTTTTCAGAAAAGTCTTTATTTTGCCGATCAGTTGCAATGTTTTTATATAAATATTTTAAATCAGCAGCCCAAATTAAGTTGTCAAAGTGATAACGTTCACCACGTTCATCTTCCACGCTGTACGTAGAAGGATCTATGGTATTAATTTTTGTATTATAGTGTATTTCTCCGCCCAGTTCGAGAAATTTTTCAACCAGTTTTGAAATAAAATTGCCAACACCTCCTTCAGGATAAATATAATCCTGAAACAGAGCAAAATAACTTAAAGCAAAAAAAGCAGGTGTGTTTTTGAAAAAATGCTGCCCAACAATATCATTCAATGATTTATTTTTTGATACTTTATACATATACGCTTCAAAAGGTAAATTGAGCTTTTTAATTCGGTACATGGTATGGATAAATTTAACGAACCATTTAAGAAGTAATGGGACAAAGAATACAGGTTTGGTTTTTTTAAACAGAGGATTATCCACTCCATAAAGGACGGCCATATCGTTAATTATCTTTTGGGTTTCAGTAATAATCCCTTCTACATATTCGTTATCGCCGGGATACAATTTTTTCAGCATATCGGAATAACTGTACAGGCTTTTTCCGCTATTCGCTACTACGTGCTCATTCTCCACACAGACAGTTACCGGGTTCGGAAGCATTTCCAGATTGATATTAAGTTCTTCCAGCATAGGTTTTACCAACCCTGCATTTACCAACGCCCGCGCTCCGCCCTCAAAACGAAAGCCGTGCATTTGAAATGAATTTAATAGTCCGCCGGCACTTTCATTTTTTTCAAGTAAGATTACTTTTTTCCCGCCTCGAGCTAAATATAGAGCTGATGTTATCCCGGAAATTCCAGCGCCGACTACAACGACATCGTATTTATTTGTTTTCATTATTTGATAATTTCCCCATTTTCAAAGTAATATCCCAAAGCTGTCTTGCTTCTTCTTTATCAAGAGCCGGTGGGGTTGGATCTTCCAGGGTAGTAAGATTAAAGAATTTCCCGCTGATATGCTCTACTTCAGGCGAGACCCCGAGATAATATAAAGCCTCAGCAGAGATATTTGCAGCTTTTAATGTTTTTTCCAGAATATGCTTCTTTAACCATTTGTATGTCTGCCCGTTATCCTGACCGGAGTTGGACTTAACTGCACCGGGGTGCATTGCATTTATCGTGACCCCGGAATTTTTAAAATAATCCGCAAAGATTAACATGGTAAGTAATTGAGCTAATTTTGCTGCTCCATAACTTTGTAAACCTGAATATTTCCTTTTTCCCCAGTTTAAATCATTGAGGTCTAACCCCCATACTGCGAAACGATGCCCCTCGGAACTAACGAAGAGTATCCGTCCTTTACCCTGCTCTTTTAATTTCTCTTTTAATCTATAGTTTATAATAAACGATGAAAGATAATGAACCATAAACACTTTTTCAATTCCATCTGCTGTCAGTTCCCGTTGTGTCAGATATACTCCTGCATTATGGATAAGGACATCAATTGGTGTTTCCAATGCCAGTAATTGATCGACGGCTTTATGGGTATCCTCTATACTGCTTAAATCAGCAGTAAGATATGTACAGGTTACCTTGAAATCCTGTTCAATTTCTTGTTTTAGCGCTTCCGATTTTTGTATGTTTCTGTTAATACAAATCAGATTTGCTCCTTTTGATGCATACTTACGCGCAGTTACATATCCTATACCAGCTGTTGCTCCGGTAATTAAAACAGTTTTACCGGTAAAATCGGATTCGCAGAGTGCAGGTGCTCTCCTGTTGTTTTTAAGCATGGCAAAAATATTTGACCACTTATATTCTTTAATGTATTTTTTTATTTTTTTATTCATACTTCACATTATCCTATCCGAATTTCTTTGCCATGAATTTACGATATGCTTTCCCAAAATGGGGGATATTGTCAAAAATATCTCCCCAAAGATCATAATAATCCCGTTGTTCTATTATTTTACCTTCTTCATTGAGGGTAAGCCTGCTTATACCATAGAGTATTGAATTAGGGTATTTTTTAAAACTTAAAGTCATTTCCCATTCAATAAAAACACAATTATCCTTCATAAGAGCATTTACAATCTTCATTTTAAGATTTTTAGAACGTTTTGCAAGCCTTTCAGTCATTTCCTTGAATTTATCTAACCCCCGTATTTCTTGTACCGTATCACGAAAATATACATCTTCGGCATAGTAGGGTAAAATATGGGACCAATCAGGATTTCCCTCGGTATTATAGGTTTTTGTCCACATTTCCTTTAATGTCTCAATGTCGGTAATCTTGTGTTCCATTAATTCTTACTCCTCATTCTTCTTAGTACAAAAATAACATATAGGATAACAATTCAAATATGTATGTTCGTTTAGGCTGAACAGTGTCTTATTAAAAGCCGGAGGCCCAAATACTCCTTTGGAATTATTAGAGAATCCAAACTCCTCCACTGGAATATTCAGCCAGTTGACATCCAGAGTCTTATTATTATTTTCATCATGGAAATATTTAAAACCATACTTACCCGGTTTTAAATTTTCTATAACGATGAGACACCTGTTATTTTTGATCTTACTTGATAGTTCTTTTACGGTATCCCCCTGTTCATCAAGAAGTTCCAGGAAAATGGTACCGCTGCTGTTCCGTAAAGATTCTATCGTGATACTGAGATTGTATGCACCGAAAACGTTAGTAACAAGAAAAAAAGAAATAAAAACAAGCACGTTCTTTTTCATTATGCATAAAACTCCTTATTATCGGTATCTAAATTACCATACATTACGTAATAAGTCAACAAAAAGGTGGTAAATTATCACATATCGTGTTGTCTGGGCAAACATTTTTCCTGTTTTACTAAGCTTTCAAGCATATTCTTGAGCTCTCTTTTTTATAGACGCACTACACGTGTGGAGTTTTAACCGTCTTCAGTAGTATCAGTAAATGTATAACCCAGGCCGTTAACTGTTTTCAGGAATTGTGGATTGGATGGATCATCCTCAAGTTTTACACGCAGCTTTCTTATGTATACTTTCAAATAGTCCCTGTTCTCCAGGGCATACTGCCCCCATATTTTACCGAGAATTACTTCGAAGGGGATCACTTGTCCTTTGTTCCGTGCAAGTAGTTCCAGGAATGCAAACTCGGTCGAAGTAAGGCTGATAAGCCGGTTATCTTTGTTTATCGTATGATTATTAAAATTTATTTCAAGGTTTCCTGTTTTTATTATTTCATTTTTTATTATATCGAACCCTTCAGCTCTTCTCAGTACAGATCGGATATGAGCAATGAGTTCCAGGTTACCGAAGGGTTTGGTGATAAAGTCATCAGCTCCGATTTCCAAAGCTTTTACTTCTATCAACTCATCACTTTCCACTGTTAAAACAATTACCGGTATGTTGCTGTATAAACGTAATTTTTTTAGGACATCAAATCCGGACATCCTGGGCATTCGCAGATCAAGAAGAACCATGTCCGGCTTCTCTGAATCTATTAAAGAGAGCCCTTTTCCCCCTGATTCAGCCTCAATAACTTCCCACTCCGGTTCCTGAACGTTTATTGTCAACCGGATTGCTTTCAACATATCAGCTTCATCATCAATAACAAGTATTTTAACAGTGCTTTTGCGGTTCATGGTAATGCTCCTTTGAAAATATGGGAATAGTAAAGCAGAATCCCTTCCATCGTGTACGGGTATCAATAAAAATAGTACCACCATGGAGTTCGACAAGTTTCTTGGTAATATAAAGCCCCAATCCGAAGCCTGTCAGAGCTTTGTCCGGAGAGGAGGTATAGTACTTTTTGAAAATATTTTGCTGTTCCTTCGGGGATATAGAAGGACCCTTGTCGTATACACAGATTTCTGCGTTTTCTTCCCCCCTAGAAAGAGTAACAATGAGAGTGGTATTTACAGGAGAAAATTTTATAGCATTGGACAGTAAATTTGAAATGATTTCAATAAGTCTTTTTCTGTCTCCGTAAACGGTAGCTGCATTTTCAGATACATGGCCTTTTTTAAAGAGTATTTTCTGATTTTTATTATCAGCCAAAGGCTGTAGTGCTTCAATCCTGTTGCTGATAATCCTGATTATGTCAGTTTCCTTCCGGTGAAGTGCGAGGTCTGAATTTTCCAGTTTTGCTGTTTCAAGGATGTCGGTAGTAAGATTATCAAGCCTGTCTATGTTGGCTTTCATCGTATGTAAAATATCTTGCTGATTCTCAGTAGGTGCAGGGATGGTGAGTTCTAAAGTGGCTTGAAGTGTTTTAAGTATTGTAAGTGGTGTCTTTATTTCATGTCCCGCAGCAGAAAAGAATGTAGCCTGAGTTTCTTTAAAAGCAGCCAGGGTTTTTATCTGCTCCTGTTTATCCTGAAATGCGTAGAGATTGTGAAGGATAAGCTGGCTTTCCAATGCAAGTGCTTTTAAAAAAAATGTTTCATCAGATACGGGCAGGGGGGAATCATTCTTGCCGATCAGTAATAACCCTTTATTGTCCTCGTTATAATCGGCCAGATTGAGACCGATCAATTCGCTGACCCCGCCTTTAAAAAATTGGTGGTTTGCTTCGGTTTCATGTAAACTTCTTCGAAAAAGAGAAGTTTCTGCCTTGTAATGGATAAGATTGTAGTAAGTGCTTCCTACAGGGAATAACTCAGGATTACTTGTTGCTTTTATTTCCCACCTATCCTTCAACGCGTCAATTCGGTAGATGATAAATGCAAAGAGAACATTATCGAGAGACAAAATAGAGGAGAGTAGAATGTTGAAAATTCTGTTTTCAGTGAAACTTGCACTTTCCAGTTCTGTCATAATAAAATTAAGTTTTTTAAAATCTTTTGCTGTTTGAAAAGCTTTACGTTGATTTTCTTCCTCTCTGCGTAAAAGTTCTCCTAAAATGATAACGATAAGACCGACAACAAGAAGCCGTATAAACCTGCTGACAAGATCGTATGTTGAAACAGGTACTTTTACCGCGGTCCAGTGTACGGTTGTTGCAGCAACTTGTAGCAGGTCGATACTTACAATCCAGACAGCAGCTAAATGCCAGGCAAAGAATAACCCTGCTTCGAAGAAGGATAGGAGATAGAGTACAAAAAAGAGGCTGCTGTATCCCCCTGTCAAAATAACTGCCAGGGTTCCCTGTATTATATCCAGAATAAAGATTAATGTGATATTTAATTTCCGGTAAAACTTTTTAGAGAAAATATAAAGGGTTACAGGCAGATTTATGCTTATAAGAATAATTAATATAATAAACGGTGGAACAAGGACTCGTGCATGTGGAGTAGTCGTAAAATAGATTACAGCTGAAGCAAAGATAACACTCCACCGCAGGATAAGCAGATGAACACCATACTTATAAAATAGCCGCATCCCCGGCGTATTTTGAAGGTTGTTTATATGATGGTTCTCTAAAGTTGATTTCATAAAATACTCGGCTCCCCCTTAAAAAGGGAGCCTGATTAAAATTATACCAGCATAAATATCTTTATTGATATCAAGACTAACCCAATACCGACAATAATTTGAAACGGTTTTTTCCAGCCCGGTTTAATAATGAGTAAGGCAAGTTCATGAAGATAATGTATTCCTGTCCACAGTGCTGCTCCGAGAATCATGTGCTGATAAAACGTTACTCCGGCATCTTCTCTTTTTAAAATAACATGCCACATAATTGCAAAAACAGATGCGAAAAATGTAGTAACTGTATTACCGAAGTATACCTGCTTGGCATTCATCTTTCCTACACGTATTGCAAAAGGCATTTTTAACGGCTTTAAAGATGTCCCGAGCAATCCAATTGAGAAACTACTCAAAACAGGTCCGAAAAACTGACAAATTTTGGCTACTGTCTGATTCTGATTTTTTGAAATATAGTTGAGTTCATCAGGTCTGAAATGTATAAAGATAAGCCTGAGACCGTAAAGTATTGCAAGAATACCAAGGGTTACGATCATACCTGTTTTTACACTCGCTTGAAAAAGAAGGGTTCCAAAAAAGGTTACTATCAGTGTAATTATTGGGTTTAGAAGGAAGAGTTTCAACTTCATCTTTTTCGGAAGTTCTTTGATTTTAATTTTAACCTTTTCATCCAGTAGAATCATCAATGCTCCCAGCATAATAATCCATAGGAAAACATTAACAGCATCAAATATCGAATATTTGAAAAGAAACATTAAAAGTAGTATTGCAAAAAAGCGGTCGAATTTGATTGATATTCCCGCTGTGACAACACCCACAATCAGTATGGTCAGTAAAAAAGGCAGTAACATAGTGTTCTCTCCTCAATGAGTAAAAATTTGTATATGCAAATATAAACATATTGAGAAAAGTGTCAATAGTAAAGTATACAAAATCGGCAAATGGTTGCATATTTCTTATAAAATATATAATATTTATACGGGAGGAGTGAAATGGCAAAAATGAAAGTTCTGGTTATTTGTGTTCATAACAGTGCCAGGAGTCAGATGGGTGAGGAATATATCCGTAAATACGGAGGGGATATCTTTGACGTTGAGAGTGCCGGACTGGAACCGGGGAAATTGAATCCTCTTGTTGTTGAGGTTTTAAAGGAAGAAGGGATAGATATAACAGGGAAAAAAACTCAAAGTGCTTTTGATTTGTATCAAGCCGGCAAAAGTTATGATTATGTTATTACCGTCTGCAGCAAGGAGGCCCAGGAAAGGTGTCCCATCTATCCTGGTACACAAGAGAGGCTCCACTGGCCTTTTAGTGATCCTTCTTCCCTGGATGGAACACACGAAGAGAAACTTGAACGCACCAGGGCGATCCGTGACGAAATAAAAGAAGCGGTTAAGGCTTTTGTTGCAGAACACCGGAAATGAGACTGATCATTCTTCCAGCCAGACTTTCATTCCTGCTTTAAAAGAACGCCGCATTTCAATCATAAAGTCGGATGAAAACTTGCGAAGATAGATGTGCTGACCGAGATTTTCTGCATTTTTTATATAAGGTGCATTACCGAAGTGTTCGCGGGTATCGTGAAACATCCTGTCAAAATCCTGTCCTGAGAGTCTGCGGTAACTGTTTTCGTGGACAATAAACTCTGTCGGGAAACGGGTTGTCATACTCCCTGACTTCTTCTGTTTTGGATGACCAATAATTAGCATGGTAACGGGAAAAGTCCACCGGGGTAATTTGAGTAAATCCCGATGGGTTTCGAAATTCTCTATAATGTCTCCTATATAACAGGAGCCAAGGCCTAACGATTCTGCGGCGATAACCACATTTTCTGCAGCAACAATTGCATCGTTTGCCGCAAGAAGGAAGTCCCCTTCCCGGGGCTTTGCATAAGAAGTCCCGGTCTTTTTGCAAAGGTCCGGTACACCGGAGTACTCAAAGTAGTCGTAGAGCCGCTGCATATCCGCAAGGAATATCAGGACCATTGGGGCCTTGGCAATCATAGGCTGATTGTCACAGGTTTCCGCGAGAATTTCTTTTGTACCCTGGTCTTTTACATCAATAATCGTATAGCTCATAAGATTTCCTGCAGTGGGGGCCCTCATGGCCGCTTTTAACAGCAATTTACGGTCCTCTTTACAAATATCTTTATCAGCGAAGGTGCGAAGGGATTTTCTGTTGAATATTGTTTTTAAACTATCATTCATCTGCTTCTCCTAATAAATCCAGCCCAGAACAACTCCGGCAACAATATTCAATACTGTAGCAGTTCCGTAGAGAATGCTTATTACGGCTATTTTCTTTTTGACTGAATCCTGCTCAATTACAAATTTTGTTATAGCAAAAAACCAGAAGTATCCAAAAATAAAAATCAGCCATATACCTTTGAAGGAGCGGTTCCAGAAAGGGTACTCCCAAATAAGATGACCTCCTTTGTTAAGGAGGATTTCAATACATACACTAAATGCGGAGTATCCGATTGCCCAGAACCATCTGTTTGGTATACCAAGGATTTTAACATTTTTATCTTCATCAATGGTGTTGTAGTAGATTATACCAAGTATGGCAAACATAAAGACTATTTCGATATTCCACCCTACCATGGTTCGAAGTGCAGTAGGCCCCGGTGCTGTCCATAGTGCGGACCGCCCTGAAATATTTAGTATCCATCCATTCAAGGTTTCATTGAGATAATCAGCCCCGAATAGAGTTACACCGGCAAAAAGTGGATTCCAGTTCCCGGTTTTTTTAGCCTTTTTCGTCTCTATGGTGTATACGTAAAAGGTCAAAGCCAGGAGCGGTACGAAATACCATTGCAATGTAGATAAATCACGTAAACCATTGAGTGCCTGTGTTGAAGCTGTTGTCATTTTTCCCTTCTTTTTTAAAAAAGTATTTGTATGGACGAGAATATCATAAAGCGAAAGAATAACAAATAACAAAATTTCATTCACCCAGTATACGGTATCATGTAGATATATAAAGGTTGACCTTATATGCGGATTTATGTATATTTGCGGCATGAAAAAGAAAATAGCATTTTGTCCGACAATGAAACCATTTGCAGATCAGATTACCGGTTCCCTGGGAGCAGATGTAGAAATGATTGAAATGGGAAGCGCCGCTCAGGTACTTGGAGCTCTCCGGGGGGGGGGTGTTGACGGTGTTCTCATAGGCCGTTATGCAAAGCAGCGGGAAATTGATTCAGATATTAAACGGGAGATATTTAAAGAAGGATATACGCTTGTGTACAAGGTTAAAAGCGGGATACCGGCAGCGCAGCTTAAGGATCTTACCGTAAGAACATACCTTGATAAGTCCGAATTGAAAGACTTTATTCCCCTTTTCGGGAATATTGAGTACCTCGATACCCTTGACAAGTGTCTGGATGGCGGGTTTGAAATCCCGGTACTAATTGACTGGAAAGATTACCGCGATGATTTTGAGATGCTGATTCCTCTTGATGCAGCGGGGAAGGTCCCGATTTTCAGAGCACCGGTTCTGTATTACAGAGATATTGAATCAGAGATTGTTGAGAAGATAGGTGCTACCCTGTAGGAGATTTTAATGACACCTTTGGTTCAATATTTACTCTTAGTGGCAGTTGGAATATTTTCAGGATTTATGAGCGGTATGCTCGGTATAGGAGGCGGCTCTTTAAGAGTCCCCCTTCTTAACCTTGCAGGACTGCCGCTGATATCAGCTTTCGGAGTAAACCTTTTTGTCATCCCCTTTTCTTCGGCTGTAGGGGCTTTTACTCACAGGAAGAATATCCAGCCTAAAATTGCTGGTTATCTTATAGTCGGAGGGATTGCCGGTTCTGTAGGCGGAGCTCTTCTGGCAGGTATCTTCAGTAAACTCGTTCTTGCTTTTATATTTGTGGGAATTTCCATCCTGACTGTTGTTGGAATATATCTTTACAAGCTTGCACCGAATTTATCTGCAAACATTAAACCCGGGTTTCTGAATGTTTCATTAGGCGCAGCCTTTCTGAATTTAATTACCGGTATGCGGGGTGGGAGCGGCGGTTCTCTTTTTCCCCCTTTTTTAAAGGCGATTGGCCTTGATATCCACAAAGCAATAGCCACTTCTCTAATTGTTACCATATTTACTGCACTTTCAGGACTTGTGGTTTATTTTTCGAGGGGAGATATAATGCTGCTGCCGGCACTTGCAGTTGCTGCAGGTTCCATTATCGGGTCCAGAATTGGAAGTAAGCTTTCTTTGAAAACCAAGTCAAAATGGCTTGAGTTGAGCTTATCCGTTCTGGTAATTCTGTTTTCCTTTCTTGTTGTGTATAAAGCGTTACTATGAAAACAATTCTTTCCATCGACGGCGGAGGGATCCGAGGAATACTCCCCGCCCGTATTCTGCAGGAGATGCGCCGACGCCTCGATGTTAGTGGTGATAATCGTCCCTTTCATGAAATGTTCGACCTTATTGCCGGTACTTCCACCGGTGCGCTTATAGCTCTTGCACTTACATCAGTTGATAATGAGGGGAAAGAACGCTTTCCTGTTTCAGATATTGTGGATTTATACAAAGTAAGGGGAAAGGAGATTTTTCCTCCTTCGGCAATGCAGCCCATACGCACTGCCATTCAGGCTTTCAGGTTTAAATATTCTCCTGAAATTTATGAAAGGTTTCTCTATGATTATTTTGGTGATACCACCATTCAGGATGCAGCAACAAATCTTATTATTACAAGTTTTGATACCGAAGCAATGGAACCGCATTGCATAAAAAAACGTGATGATCAGGAGGGGGCTTGCGTTGATTATAATTACTACATGAGAGATGCTGCAAGGGCTTCTTCTGCTGCACCTACATTTTTTCCCCCTGCTTACATAAGCCCTATTGGTCTGGAAGATAAAAAATATTCTTTAATAGACGGGGCAGTGTTTGCAAATAATCCTGCAGGGTTGGCATACGTAGAAGCACAAAAGATGTTTCCCGGGGAAAATGAGTATCTTATAGTATCTCTTGGGACCGGTGATTTTAAGCAGGGATATTCATACGATGAAGTCCATTCATGGGGATACATGGAATGGGTAAATCCGATGAAAAACTTTCCCATCGGTTCGATTATGGCAGCAGGTCAGAGTGAAGCTGTTAATCATCAGCTGCGGCGGATAAGTAATGTGAAATATTTCCGGTTCAATATCGAAATTTCCGGTTCCGGATTTTCTATAGATGATGCCGGAGAAAAGAATATAAAAAGCCTCCTGGGGTATGCAGAAAAAATGATTAAAAAGCATGAGTGCGAAATTAGCGATATCTGCAGACTACTAAATGCCCGGTAATTATCAGTTTTTATCTCTCAGCTTCAATGCATTCCCATGGGTAATAAATCCTTCGTAGTCTGCCAGGGTAATGACGTGATCCCTAAAGTTGTTGTAGCCTGATTCGGTGGCATAAATAACAGAGGAGTATTTAATGAAATCCCTTACAGAAACAGCAGAAAAAGTTTTGGCTGTTCCTCCGGTAGGTAAAACGGCATTTGCTCCGGTAACGTAGTTTGCTGCGGAGAAGGGTATGTTTTCTCCAAGCAGAATCTCGCCGGCATTCTTTATAAGTGAAAGTGTTGTAAACGGTTCTTTAGTCTGAAGCTGCAGATGTTCCGGTGCAAAGGTATTTACAATATCCGCTCCCTCCTCCATGGATTCGACCAAGAGAATTGCTCCGTAACCGGTAAATACATCGGTAACAAAGGTTTTTCTCGGCTCAGGTAGCTTTTCTACAAGTTTCTCTACATATTCCGCTGTTTTCTCCGCCAGGATAGGAGAGTCCGTTATAAGGATAGCAGAGGAGTCTGACCCATGTTCCGATTCAACCAGAAGGTCCAGCGCAACTTTCCAGGGGTCTGCACTGCTGTCGGCGAGAACTATTGATTCGGATGGTCCTGCTGGAAGCCCTACATCCACTGTACCGTATAACAACCTTTTTGCTGCAGTAACATACATACTACCGGGGCCTGTGATCTTGACAACCGGATCAATACTCTCCGTTCCGTATGCAAGAGCTGCAACAGCCTGGGCTCCTCCGACCCGGTAGATTTCATCAACACCGCAGAGTCTGGCCGCATAGAGACATCCAGCATCTACGTTACCTTTCCTGTCAGGAGGGGTAACCACGCAGACCCTTTCTACTCCTGCTACCTTGGCTGGAATTGCCAGCATGTAAAGCATTGAAGGGAAGCTGCCTCTGCCTCGTGGGACGTACAACCCTGCCGATTCTATTGGTGCTGGTTTTTCACCTGCAAGTATACCTGGTCTCACCTCCTTGAAGTGCATGGAAGAAGGTTTCTGGGCTTCATGAAAAAGGGTAATATTTTCTACGGCATACTCAAGTGCTTTTTTTACATGACTGTCAAGAGTATTTTCCGCTTCCTCCAACTCTTCCTTGCCGACTTTTAAAGGAATCTCCGGATTATCAAACCTGTCGAACTGTTTGGTGAATTCCCGTAGTGCGGCATCACCATTTTTTTTGACAGCATCGATAATTCGGGACACGGATTCACTTACCCTTGAGATATCAATTCCTGACCGGTTAAGGTAATACTGCTTTTTTTCTTTCGGGAGTTTCGACCAGGTCTCTATAACAGGTTTCATACAAATTCCTTCATTGCTTTTGGGTAAAATAATAATTATTAGAGTAACGTATAATACATTGTATGACAACATTGATACTGGAAAAAATCCAAGGAAGGTATATAATAAGAAAAGTATGACTGCAGGAGTGTTTTATGGTTGTGTATGGTGTCGATGTATACTTGGTACAGGGCGGGCAGGATATTTTTATTAAAGCAACACTTGCCAATAGAGAAGGGACCCGCAAAGAGGAGGGTAATATACGGTTTGATGTACTGCAAATGGAGGATGATCCATCCCATTTTTTCCTTTATGAAGTCTACCGCTCAGAGGATGATGTAAAAACTCATAAGGAGACAGAACATTATCTGGTATGGCGTAAAACTGTTGCTCCTTTAATGGCGAAACCGCGGAAGGGAATCAGGTATAAACCTCTTTCAGAAATATAGTTTATGCTCCGCGGTTATACCCTTGGAGATACTGAATCATCGTGCCCCTACATTGATGGGCAGACATTTGTAAGTGAAAGTTATCTAATTGAGGATGTAAGTGACGAGGAGATAGACCTCCTCCTTGACCGGGGATATAGACATTTTGGGAAGTTTTTTTTCCGGCCTGTCTGCAGGAGCTGCCATAGGTGCCTGCCGATACGAATCCCGGTAGAAAGATACGAATTCTCCCGTAATGCCCGGCGGCTTTTTAAAAAGTATGAACCTTTCAGGATCAATGTTGTTGATAATCCGGAGGTTTCGGAAGAAAAATTCCTTCTCTACAAAAAGCATAAGATCCGGTTTAGTGAGACGGACGATTCTGAAACCGGGGTAGAAGGATTTGAACAGTTTGCAGAATCATTTTTTACCAATTTTTCGTTTTCCAAAACAATCGAAATCAGAGACAGGGATAAACTGATTGCTGTTACCCATATGGATGCCGGACTGGAAGCTAACTCCGCCATCTACTGCTATTACGATACCGATTATCAGGGTTTGAGTCCCGGCAGGTTTTCAATATACAAGGGAATCGAACTGGCAAAGAACAGCGGTAAGAGATATTACTATCTGGGATACTATGTAGAGGGCAATCCCCACATGTCGTACAAAGGTATGTACAAGCCGAATGAAATACTGTGTCAGGAGGGGAAGTGGATAGATGGACCTCCTGAGGGTCATGAATTTCACCCCCTGTACCGGCTTATTTAAAACTTGCACTGATCCTTTTGATGGATTATAGTCGAAGAAACGGAGGATAAAGTATGTATACACATAGAGAACCCTGGAAGAAGCTTGATAAGTACCGGGGAAACAGGTTTGAAGGTGAATGGCCGACTATTCCGGAGCTGTTTGCTATTACTGCCGGTGAGTTTCCGGATAACCGCTGTTTTTCTATCTACGAACCTGATAACCTGTTCTTTACCTATTCTCAAGCCCTTGAGAAAATAGAAGCTGTTTCAGCATATCTTGCAGAGATCGGGGTAAAAAGAGGTGTGAAGGTAGCACTTACTGGTAAAAATTCCCCTGAATGGACAATTGCATATCTGTCAATCCTTTTTGCCGGGGGAACAGTTGTCCCCATCGACTATCAGTTGAAATCAGAAGAGATTACTGCACTTTTTGAGTTTTCAGATGCTGAAATTTTCTTTATAGATACCGAAAAATATGATGAAATAACACCCTCGAAGGGCACAATCCGTAAACTCTCTCTATCTACCGAAAAACCTGAGTATATTCTGGATGTAAAAAAGGGGGAGGGCAGTGGGGTAGCCATAGAGAAGCCGCTTTCCGAAGACCTGGCTGCAATTCTCTATACCTCCGGAACAACAGGGAACCAGAAGGGGGTAATGCTTACCCACAAAAACCTTGTTAGTGACTGTTTTCTCAGCCAGGGGCATATGGAAATACTGAGCACTGATGTCTTTTATGCGTTGCTGCCGCTGCATCATTCATATACCATGCTTGCTGTATTTATCGAGGCTCTTTCAGTAGGAGCGGAAATTGTTTTTGCCAAAAAACTTGTTGTAACACAGATCCTAAAGGACCTGAAGCAGGGGAAAGTAACCATGTTCCTTGCAATCCCCATGCTTTTTAACAAGATGCTTAAGGCCCTTATGAACGGGGTGAAAGAAAAAGGGATTCTTCTGTACGGGATAATCAGGGGGCTCATGTATGTAAGCGGATTTATTAAAAAAACTACAGGAATTAATCCGGGTAAGAAAATGTTCGGATTCCTGTTGAAAAAACTTTCCCTGGAAACCAACAGAATATGCATCTGCGGCGGAGGACCCCTTCCGGCTTCAACGTTTAGTATGTTTAATCAGCTCGGAATAGATTTTGTTCAGGGTTACGGGTTGACCGAAACATCTCCCATTGTGGCCTTAAATCCTATAGAACACTACAAAGAGGCTTCGGTAGGAGCAGTTGTCCCCGGAGCGGAGATGAAGATTTCCAACCCCGATGATGAGGGCAGTGGAGAGATCCTTATTAAAGGACCTATGGTTATGCAGGGGTACTATAAAAATCCTGAAGCAACAAAGGAAGTCTTTACCGACGACGGTTGGTTTAAGAGCGGTGATGTGGGGTACCTTGATGATGAAAACTACCTGTATCTTACCGGCCGGAAGAAATCGCTGATAGTAACCGAAGGGGGTAAAAACGTATTTCCAGAAGAGATCGAAGATCATTTTCAACTGGATGACGAAATTGAGCAGGTCCTTGTCCGGGGGTACGTCCTGGATCAAAAGATGAAGACTGAGGGAATTGAAGTTTTAATTTACCCCAATGAAGAAGCATTAAAAAAGGTTTTCGAAAAATCAGGGGAAAAGAAGGATCCAGAGAATACCCGGAGGATATTTGAAAAGATAGTAGACAGGGTGAATAGAGAAGTCCTGCCTTACAAAAGAATATCCAAACTGACCATTCTGGATGAACCGATGGAGATGACAACTACGAAAAAGATCAAGAGGCACAAACTTTCTGCTGATAATTAAGTATGAAGTATAAATTTCTGATTATTCTTGTTTTTATCATAACCTCCGGGTTGTTTGCGAAGGAACTCGGATTCTTTGAAACCTGTAGTGTCTATATCCCTGAAGGCTGGGGAGTGCTGGGGAGTGAGAATGACAAAGTTACGTTCTCTGATCCCTCTCAAAATGCATTTCTGCAGATCAAGCGTTACCCGGGGGAGACTTTTAACAGCCCTGAGCAGATCTATTCATCGGTGCTTTCCAGACTGAACGGAAAGGGGGAAGGAGACGGTTTCAAGTACGATACACGGCCATCATATTTCGGGAACATAAGTTTCCTTCTTTCCGGTAAGGGGTATCAGGGGTTCACTGTCTGTATTGACGGAGAAGATTTTGATTATGTAATTCTCTCGTTTTCCCTTTCAAATCTGGCAGGCAGCTATCATGATTTTATCCTTTCTGCCATGGATTCTTTTGCTCTGGATGATGCCGGTCGATACAGTCCGGGAGTTGTAAGCCAGTATTACTATCCCGTCCCGGGTATGGAAAAATCCATTAACTACCTTGATATAAACGGGGAAAAGGTACTGTATACCCATGACATGAATGAGCAGGAAGCAGCGCAGGTCGTGGTTGAGAGAGAGGCGCGTGTTTTTTCTGCTTATGTAAAGACAAAAATGGTAAACGAGGCCTGGACCAGATATTACCGTATCCTCTACCGGGACAATTACCGGCGTCTGGACCGGATATCATGGATAGTGGCTCAGCATTTAGACCCCGGCTTTTCATCCTTAAGTGATTATGAGAAAAGTACACTGCTCCTATCCTGGATTCAAAAGTATGAATACTACCGGACGGGAACACTTTCAGATGTTTTAAGCCCCATATCGTGTCTTGTCCAGGAGAAAGGGGACTGCGATTCGCGGGTATTATTATACCTCATTCTTCTTAAACACTATGGTATTGATGGGATACTTATGGTATCTTCTGTCTACAGTCACAGTATTGCTGCTGTAAATATTGAAGGGGAGGGGGCGCGGTTCTTATTTGATGGAGTGCAGTACCTTGTTGCTGAAACGACCGATGATGTCTCCATCGGACTAATAGACCGGGCGATGGCGGATCCTGCAAACTGGCTGGGGATACAGTTTCCGTAAAATCAAGAATAAGGAAAGAGAATGATAGAGTTAAGCGGTTTCCAACGCAATTTTTTAAGAAAGAGAGCACACGGTTTAAAGCCGGTGGTTATGCTGGGAAAGCATGGACTTACCCGTGAAGTTACCGATGCAATTGACAAGGCTCTTGAAGATCATGAGCTTATCAAGGTGAAATTTGTGGATTACAAAGAGGAGAAAAAATCCTTGGCAAAAAGTTTCAGCGAGAAGCTGAACGCAAATTTGATTTCGGTTATCGGCAACATCGCAATAATTTACCGGGAAAGTTCCAATCCGGAAAAAAAAGAGATCTTTATTCCCGGTACTCATATGAAAAAGTAGTTATTGATCCCGGTATTTCATTACCTCATCACTTACGTAATCAAGCTGCACCCCTGCCTGCTGAAACATCCCCTCTGATTCTTCGCCGGCGTGGTACTTCTTTTCACAGACCACCCTTTTAATTCCGCAGTTAATGATCAGCATTGCACAGGTTCTGCAGGGTGTCATGCGGCAGTAGAGAGTAGCTCCGTCAATGGCAATACCTCTCTTGGCCGCCTGGCAGATAGCGTTCTGTTCAGCGTGAACAGTCCGCACACAATGGGTTGTAACATGTCCGTCTTCATGTACGGTCTTTTTTAACTGATGCCCGACATCATCACAATGGGGCAGCCCCTGGGGAGACCCCACGTATCCTGTAACCAGGATCTGCCTGTCTTTGGCAATAACACATCCGCTCCTGCCCCTGTCGCAGGTAGCACGTTTTGAGATTGCATCTGCAACTTCCATAAAGTATTCGTCCCATGATGGGCGTACATATTTTTCTTCACTCATAAAAGAACTATATTCTAAAACTATTTATTTGACAAATGATAATTTTAACACGTATTATTATAGAATGAAGAGATTTGTGATCAACCCCACACCAGGACTTTATTATGGCAAAGATATAATCCTTGAGCTTCCCGATTTTATTGCGGAGAAGGGATTCGGAAAAATTGCCCTTATTACCGGAAAGTCCTCTTTTTTCAGATCAGAGAGCTGGAAGGTACTAACTGACACCTTGAAAAGAAAGGGGATACAGTATATTCACTTTACGGCATCGGGGGAGAACGATCCCGGCGCTATAGACCGGATTGTTGCATCGTTATCCGGCGAAGGGATAGATGCCGTTACCGCTGTCGGCGGTGGAACAGTGATCGATGCAGGAAAAGCAGTATCTGCAATGCTCTGCATGGAAGGTTCAATCACTGATTACCTGGAAGGAGTCGGAACAAAAGCTCCGACGGGGGCGAAACTGCCTTTTATCGCTGTGCCCACAACATCAGGAACAGGTTCAGAGGCGACGAAGAATGCAGTGATAAGCAAGATCGGTCCCGGAGGATTCAAAAAATCTCTCCGTCACAATAACTATATTCCGGAAGCTGCATTTCTTGATCCCGCCCTGATCACAGGCTGCCCTCAGGATATAACTGCAGCCAGCGGTCTCGATGCCATAACTCAGCTTATAGAAGCTTACGTCTCAACCGGTTCCAACAAGTACACAGATGCTCTTGCGATCGAAGGTCTTCGGTTCGCGGGAAAGAGTTTCCCCTGGACCATTGAAGAGGGAAGTGATATAGAAGCCAGGGGTTCCATGGCTCTTGCGGCCTATTTATCAGGCGTTGCTCTTGCCAATGCGGGGCTGGGAGTAATTCATGGAGCAGCTTCAACCCTCGGGGCTATGCATCAAATACCCCACGGTGTTGTATGCGGAACCCTGTTGGGAGCGGCAACAGAAAGAATCATTGAGAAAGTAAGCTCTGGTGAAGAGGGCTGGAACAATTCAACATTGAAACGGTATGCAACATCAGGGATCGCCCTGAACGGTAAAGATGCAGGGAGTATTGAGGACAATTGCCAATCACTTGTCAGCCGGTTAAATAAATGGATAAAACGGTATGGGATAAAGCGGCTCGGAGAATACGGGTTCACAAAAGAAGAACTTAAAAGAGCAGCAGGTAGTGTCTCCCCGAAAAATACCCCTGTTGAACTGGATACAAAAGAGATTGAGCTGATACTGTTGTCACGGCTCTAGGGGTACATATTCCCATTCTTCTGAGTACAGAAACCGGCACGGTTCCCCGTGCCGGCTGTTATTTTCTCAAATGGAGAGGATGCTTTTTAATCCTTATACCATTAAGGTGCCGACAAGGCCTCAACTTTTAATACCAGTAGAGAAAAAGCATCTGAAATATATCCCAGGGTTTCATCTGTATGGAATACCGGGGTCATGTCTGATAAAAATGTCAATTCTGTTCCATGACCAAACCCAGCTTTAGGAATCTGTGTCAACATACTGGAAGGAAATCCTTCTATTCGCGTATAGACGAGCTCATGAATGAACGGCACAGCGGGATCACGGGTAAAATGCAGTGTTACAACAGGAATGGTTAATCCGCCCACGGGCTGATACCACTGTTTTAGATAATTTGCTGCTGTGCGATTTGCTGAAAACCGTTCTACGTTAAATACAACAGGGAAAAGTCTGGGAAATCCATTGTTAAACTTAAGGTATGTGTATACATCCCCATCAGTGCCTAGAGGCATTTTACCGCCGGTTTTTTCCAGCAGGTCTCCGGTCCCGTAAATGTTGTACCAGAGAGCTGTGGATACTGTAAAAACAAACTCAGGTATAAATGAGGGGTTTTTCAACCAGTTGATAATCGGAAACAGCGGTTTTGCATTAACCCCGACACTTGCAAACTCAAGTGCCTTGTCTGTATCCTGTGCGAATAACTCACCGAGAAGAGGTGCAAGAGCGGTGATAAATGCAGTACTTTTTCTGTAAGACTGGTCAAGCAGTTCTGGATGAACATCTATAACCTTGATAGTTGTATTTGTATTATGGTGATGCCACGGGAAAAATCGCCGTCTCCACCTTTGAGCAGTAGTCCCTTCTGTGCTTTCCGTACCGGTAAGATCATAGCCTAAGGCTGCCGCCAATAGTTTAGATGGTTCATCACCGCTCCGAGCTGCAGTTGTTAGTGCTTTTTTATAAAAGTGATCAAATGCCAGCCGAACATCAAGTATATATTTAAATTCAAGACCTGCTCCGCCAATAGGTCCTGCTACCGCGAGAACACCACTGAAAAGATCAGGATTCTGTTCTGCAAGTTTTACCGCTATAAGTGCTCCTTCGGAAACTCCTGTAAGATAAATACGCCCCGGTTTTCCGAATTTTTTAACAATGTAATTTCTAAGATTTATGGTTTGCAATGAACCGTCTTTCACTGCCCACCCGGTATCAACGTAGTCAGCAAAGGCAACTGCAAAATTCTGAACCAAAAAGGCATCTTTCGCTTCGTTTATAAGGCTGTATTCGTCAGTTTCACTAAAATCCATATCTTTCGTTACATAGCCGTGTGCATAAATCATCAATTTCTTCTGATTGTCCGGAAGCTGCTGCCATCCCGGAGGAAAAAATATTGTATACCTGGATCCGGAATCTAGAACACCTGTCTCTGTTTTAAGCATGGTATGCTCAGTGCCATAGTAGTCACTGTAAGTTACCACCCTTGAAGCAGATGCAGGATTTACAACAGCCCCATCACCCTGTAAAAAAGCATTACTACATCCGGAAAAAACAAGCAGAAGAACAATGGATGCTGATAACCAAAACATAAATTTTTTCATTATTTTTCTCCTTGCGGTGCACAAAGCGCCGCATACATATAGAGTATACAGACACAGTGGACGTTTGTTTTTTTTAACCTCCCTTTTGAATTTTGTCCTGTCTGTGGAGTATTCGGTGTGATCCTTCGCTGAAAATAACAAAGATTTGCGGTAACCGGTGCGGTTAAAAAAGGCAGGACTGATGCATTAAAAACATTTAAAATTCCGACAGCGTATCACCTACTGTCTTTTTAAATTATACAATAGAAAAAGACTAAAATCAAATTCTTTACGCTATTATGGTGAAAATCCTGTATCACTTGCCGTAGGCAATCCACTGTGGTATATTATGCCCTACCTGATGAACTATAGGAGCTTGATTTGAAGATGAAAAAGAACCCAGCTATTTTGACAGTATTGATAGTGGCGGTAGGCCTTATAACCTCCTGTGCGATGAAGCAGAACGTATTTGTTGATAAAAACGGGGCTGGAAGTGTCGATTTTGAGATCAACCTCGCTTCTTACTTTACAGAAGTTGCAGCCCAGTTATCTGATCTGGTTCCCTCTGATAATCAGGCTGCGATCAAAGAGGGGCAGTTTTTTAACCTAAAGAAGATCGAAGATGATTTTGCAAAGAGAAGCAGTGTTACCCTGACAGCTCTTGAGTCTCCCAGCCCTGAGATCCTGAAGGGCTCTTTTACCTTTTCTGATATTAATGATGCTGTTACCGATGCCGGCAAGACAAAAAATCCAGGAATCTTTACCTTTACTACAGGCAGCGGAGTATCTACTCTTACCGTTACGCTTAATTATGATACCATTGAACAGCTTCTGAATGAAAATCCATCGTTAAACAATCCCCTAATGGAGAACTTCGGGCCTCTTGCCAACAAAGATCTTTCCGAGTCCGATTATCTTGATATGATGGAGTATATGCTGGGTGAGGAGAGCAGGCAGGGAATAATTGATTCTGTTGTTGATATTACTGTCAGGGTAGGTGGACAGATTGTCTCCCAAAGCGGCGGTGAAAAATTAAACGGTGACACAGTCAGGTTTAAAATACCACTTATAAAAATTCTTGTTCTGAATCAGCCGCTTAATTATGAGGTAAAATTCAAGTAAAGAGTTTCTCTATATCAAAGCAGGAAACCGACCCTTAAAAAGCAGAAAGCTCAAGGAAGGTGTGATACCGCAAAGGAGTAGAGCCTGTATTCAGTAGTTTCGGGAAGGTAAACGGCGACAGCCCGTGCACTGCTCTCCGTAGTTTCCACCACTATTTCCCAGAACCATGTTTTTGTCCCCAAATACTGAAAGATCCTTTCCTGCAAAGATTCTCCAACGTGAATTATAGATCTGAGCTGGGAGGAATTTATCTCCTGAATCTTTCTAAGGTATAGAATTATTTTAAGAGTGGCCGAACTGTTTTTCAGCTGTTTACCGCCGTAAGGGTAATGCAACACCTGTTTCAGAACAAACTCTGGCATAAAGTTTACATTCATTTCAGGACAGGTTCCTATCAGAGGGGAAATAGAACGGTAAGAGGATCTGAAGGCTGTTTGCAATGCTTCATTCGCAATTATTCTTTTACTGGTCAATGATTGTGCCAGAAAAGAGTGGAAAACTTCAGCTTTAACAGGGTCCCCGGTTAAACGTTCAAACATCCTCTGTAAAGAAAACTCGTACGCAGTGTTTATATTCATGAACCCATAGGGGGTGAAGTAATTCTCGAGGGCACTTTCTTTAAAGATATTTCTGTAAACCTCTGGTATTTCAATGCAAAATCCATACTGGTTACGGGCATCTCTAAAGGTTTCTACGGTACTTCCGGTTTTAAATGTGTTCCTGAGCTCTGTCCGTTCAAGGAAGAGGGGGTGGACGGAGTTAATATTGATCCTGCTTGATAGATCAGTAAGCTGCAGTTTCATGTTTCCGGTTGATGTATTACGGATGTAATCCCAAACCGGATCAAAAGCGGAATCAGTGTCGGGAGTTGGATCTCCGGATAACTGATTGATGACCGCCATCACTTCGTCCTGAAGAAATTCCCTTTCAGCAGTTATCCGGCGCACTCTCTTTACAAAGTGTCTTGTGAGGGAGATCCCTGTTCCAACTCCTGCAGCAAGGGTGCTTATAAAAAGAATCATTATAAGTGTTTGAAAACTGAAGAAACCTTTGTCCCTCATGGATCTGCCTCGTGGAAAACAGCTTTACCGATTGCGCCGAAGGGGGCTATGATCCTTACATAGTTATTCCCTTCATGCTTAAGGGTAAGGGATAACCCTTCAATGCTGTCTTCGGCTGTCTTCAAGATATCAATAGTGCAGCTGTCCCATCCGGAGAAATGCTTTATTACCTCGGGGGTTTTAATGGTAAGTACACCGTTTTTAAAAGCCAGGGATACTGCACACTCTTGTCTACCGTCCAGGTATGGGATAAGAATGTCCTTCCCATCGGGGGAGTCTTTTATTTTGCCTTGCAGGTCTATCCAGTATGGAAGCCGTATTCTCTGTACAGTCATCAGTGTATAATAGAAAAGAGATGCTGTATCTTTGTTACATATAGTATCGGCAGCAGCTTTGTTTAAAAATTTTACGGACTCTGAAAATAAACCAATGGATGTAAGACCCAGAATGGAAATAAGTGCAAGAGCAGCGGCAGCTTCTATAAATGTAAACCCGTCATTTTTATTCATTGGTTTGATAAATTCTGAGTGAATTATCGTTGCTGCTGCGGATAAGATCAGCTATTTCTTTTTCTGTCTTTAAAACCGAAGAGCCTGTATCAAGGATAAAGGCGGTGATTGCTGCAGAACATACAGCAAGAATGAGAACCGCTATGATCGTGTCAAGAAAAAGGAATCCGCCGGGGGGAAATTTTTTAGCCATCTAATTCTCCCAGGAAGAGATATCCGAAGAAGTTCCTTCACCCCCGGGTAGACCATCCTTACCGAGAGAGAGAATACCGTAAGGCAGTCCGTTTGGACCGGGAACTTTGTACTCATAGGGAAATCCCCAGGGGTCCTGTGTCACCGGTTTTCTTACATATGGGCCGTCCCACCCGGCTGGAAGAGGTTCAAGAGTTGGTTTGGTCCACAGAGCATCAAGGCCTTGCTCATTTGAAGGTAACTGCAATGTATCCATAAAGTAGGTATCCAAAGCTATTGAAAGATTTTCTATTTGTGTTTTTGCAGATATAACTCTGGCTTTGTCCACATATCCGGCTGCCATAAATCCTACGGTACTGGTTAATATCAACAGTATGGACAGCACTATAAGAGTTTCAATAAAAGTCCAACCTGACTGATTCTTACTATTCATTGGTTCCTCCCTTAATTTTTTTAATGTTTGTCTCCGTCAACAGCAGCGTTTTGTTCGCCGGGTAGATCGTTATGAGCTCTTCAATGCCGGCTTGTGCCTCATCGTACTTTTCTGCCTTGAGCAGGAGTAAAACATGCAGATAACGGAGCTTAGGGGAATCTGGATATATTCTATCTGCTCGTGCAATAAGAGTTTTTGATTTTTCGATGTTTCCGTATTGCATCTCTGTACTTATTTTTTCAAGAAGATCATCAAACGAAACAAGAGTGGTATAGAGAATCTGGGCGGGAGTGGAAAAACATAGATCTGTCTGTACCGTTTCATATCCTTCTTTTTTAAAGGAGAATGAATGAAGTCCCAACTCAATATCTGACAGTATAAATCTTCCGTTTATATCAGATACAGCTGTATCCGATTCATCCACACTTACATCCACGTCTGAGAGAGGAACTCCTTTTGAGTTATGAATAATTCCCATAAGAGGAGCCCGTAATCCGGATACGGTCTGGGCAGTGTGCATGCTCCTGCATCCCGGAAGAAGGAGTATCATAAAGAGTACTGCCAGTAATTTATTCATTTCTTATCACCCTTACCCTTTTGCCGTTAACCTCCAACACACAGTCTCTCTTTGTTACTGAAAGCAGAGTAATTCCTTCTGATGTGTGTCCAGCTCCAAGTAAAAAAAGCTTATCCGTATGCATATCCCTGAATGAGTAGATCTTATTTCCGGTTTCAATAACACCGATATATTTTACATCAGGGGGGGGACCCGAGGAGGCATAGTCGTTCACAGCTTCCTTCTCCTTAACAGGTTTTACTACCGGATCATAAAACAGCTTCATGATCGACGGGTCAAAGGGAATGGCCGTTGGTTTAGGATCCGGAAGGGAAAGAATGTATTGACGTTCTCTCAGGATTTCACTGGTTTCAATTCCTGTAAATCTTTGTAACGAGTATACACGTACTCCAAGATACAGAGAAATGATTATGAGTATTCCCTGGAAAGCTTTTAGTTTATTCATACGTTACTCCGATGGTTATTTCAGCCTTCAAGTTTGTTGTCCGCATATTTATGCTTAAGAACGTTATCCGGAAGTTTTTATCAGAATATGAAAGATCATAGATACAGCGGATAATATTCAACGGGTTACCGGTTGCTTTCAGCCGGAACTCCCCTTTGTCCTTAACATTTATATGATAGTATTCAATGACTAGATTGTTATCTTTAAAAAAGTTAAGAATTGTCCCGGTAAAATTCAAAGGACTCCTACCTTGAGGGGAGGATGATGCTGCACGCTGCCTGGTTCTTTCCTGCAAACTATCAATAATCCAATCCAGGGAGGCGGCGGAGTAGACAGGGTTGTTGTGAGTACTCAACCATCTTTTATTTTCTTCCAGCTTCTCTGTTTCATTCACACTCAGGTTTGACAGAAGGAAAGCGGCCGAAAGATTCAGCAGTATGATACTCCGAATAATCAAGAAAGCGGGAACCTTTCTCACCGTTTCCCCTCCATGGTTACAGAGAACGCTTCATTCCCACCCGATATCGGGTGAATCTCTGATACCTGTATGACCTTGAATTCATCTTTCAATAGTTGGAGGGTTTCCAGGGTTTCTGTACTTCTGCATGAGATGGTTACTGTCCCTTGTGTCCATTTGATTGAATCAATTTTAGTCCCTGTATCAGAAATTCTTTTAAGACGGAGTATGAGAACGTAAATATTAACTGGATTAATGTCATTCATTTGAATGAGTGATTCTTCGATTTCCTTAATTCTCTTAACCTTTTTATCAGATGCTTCCTCTTTTCTGATTATCATTTTTTTTAATGCTGAGGATTTTTCGCTTTCAATTTTTATTCTTTGCCATCCGGAAAGATTGAGAATTATAAGAAGCAAAGAAACAAAAAAGATTACACTATCAAGAAATGGTATTCGTCTAGCTTTCCCACTGCATTGCATATTCTTGAATACTACAGGTTTTATTCGTAGCGTATTCACTACGTCATTAAAGGTCCGGTATACAGCATTTTTTGGAACACTCAAGCTGTTTTCACCAGCCGGGCCTATAACACAAATCTGATTCTTTGCATCACAGAATTTCCCAAAGGTAAAAGTGTCTTTTCGTTCTCTCTGTACCAATACCGGTACGCTGTTATCGAGATGCCACACTTCCACTGTATCAGGAAGTAAAAATATCAACCGGGAGAACCGTGTGAAATCTTTTTTTCCAACAAGCTGTATTGGGATAATAATCCCTCTGAACACCCGGTTTCTGCAGTAAGGTAAAAGAGTTTCCTTTTGTATTATGTACACCGCTGCGGTTCTGTTCTCTTTTTTTCCCCATACCATCGTATCAAACAGGATATCTTTACAGCTGCCGGGATAGCTTGTTTGTACTGCACTCAAGATAGTTTTTCTGAACAGTTTTTTATCAGGGGTGCTTACAGGGATAATTTTTATAAAAACTTTATCCTTTTCAGGGATAAGGAAAAAGGGAAAAATTTCAGAAGTTGTTCCCGAATGGTGGTACTTCCCGCTAAGGGCTGTACCACCTGCATACAGTAAACCAGGTTTCATTGCAGCACCAGCCCGAATGATCTAAATAGGGGGATAATTATCAAGTACACCATACCTAAAAGCAGCACCCCGGTAAAAAGAATCAGTACCGGTTCAATGAGTTTCATGAACCTCACCGATAATCTTTCCAATCGTTTCTCGTAGAACATGGACAACTGCTCGAAAATATCGGTTGTTTTTCCGGTTCTTTCGCCTAATGAAATCCATGTCGTTATCTCCCGGGGAAATATTATTTCTTTCGAGAAAGCACGGGATAAATTCATCCCGCGGCGGAGATTGCTCTCTACGTTTTTCAGAGCGCTTTGAAAGCCGGGATTCTGGTAACTTTCGGCAACCAGTCCTATAGCGTTTATAACCGAAGCGCCGCAGGATGTCAGGGTTTCCAATGACAGTAAAATATAGAGAACGTGAACGGTCCTGACAATAGTGCTTATAAAAGGGAGTTTTAATGGAAGCGAATAGGTAAACCATTGCTTGATTATTCGAATGCGGTCATTCTTGTTTCCTTCAAAGCGGAGTACCAGAAAGAGGAGTAAACAAGAAAGTGCAGCAGACGGGACCACTGCCATGAGCATCTTTAAGGCAGCGATGGATAAAGAGAAGCTGTTTGAGAGAGGGATGCCGAGATTTGCATAGATACCGGTAATTTTTGGAATAACAAATATACTTATAAAAAGCAGGCTTGTGATAGAAGTTACAAGAACGATGAGCGGATACAAAGCAGCGTTCAGAAACTTGTCTCTTAGTATAAGACGTCTAGCTAAAAATGTATTGAGTTTATAAACCGTACGTCTCAGATCCCCCGATTTCTCTCCCGCAGCCAATAACTGGAGGTAAAAGTGCGGCAGGTCAGGTTCTGCAGTTTTCATGGATGTGTAAAAGGATAACCCCTTATCCAAACTGACTTTAAGATTCACTGCAAGTGTTTTGCAGGAAATTTCAGAAATAGATTCTTCAATTATCAGGATTGATTCTTTAATACCAAGTCCCGCATTCAGCAGTAATGAAAGAAGACGGGTGAACTTAAGGAGGTCATTTCTTTTCATAAGAGATCTATCACCCCCTCTAGTTCAGAAACAGAAGTAACTCCTTCATGTATTTTTTCGATCCCCTCATGAATAAGAAACTGCATCCCTTTTTTACTGAGATGTTGCTGAATCTTAAGCCTGTCTGTCCCCCTAGAGATCATTTTTTCAAGATCTTCATCCACGGTAAAAGCTTCCATGATGGGGATTCGTCCAAGATACCCGGTCCCGCTGCACTTTTTGCACCCCGCAGCGTCGAACACAGTCACCGGTACAGATCCAGTTTTTCGTAGAAGTATTTTCTCTGCAGCAGTCGGGGCCCTTTCTTTTCTGCAGTAAGGGCATAACATGCGTATAAGTCTCTGAGCAATAGAGATCTTAAGAACCGCTGCAATCATGAAAGGAGCAATACCAAGATTCGACAACCTGTCAATAACTGCAACGGAATTTTTTGTATGAAGAGTGGTAAGAACCAGATGTCCGGTTAGTGCCGCACGAACAGCCATTGAAGCTGTATCTGGATCACGAATTTCACCGATCATCAAAATATCAGGGTCCTGACGCAGAACTTTCTTCAACGCACTGCCGAATGTTATCCCTGCCTCCTCATGTATTTGTACCTGATTTATTCCCTGCAGCAGATATTCAACGGGATCTTCTATCGTTACTATCTTCAGATTTTCACTATTAAAACCTCTTATGATTGCATTAAGCGTTGTCGTTTTCCCACTGCCTGTAGGGCCGGAGACAACAACCATACCGGAAGGGATCTTTAGAATATTTTGTACCGATGACAGGTTTGCTTTATTCAGTCCCAGAGAAGTAATGCTGACAATGCTGCTTTTTCTTCCAAGAAGACGTAACACAATTGACTCTCCTTTTATGGTGGGAACAATTGATACCCGTATGTCCTGTACTTCTTTTTCAAGATTGAACGACATCCTTCCATCCTGAGGAAGCCTGTGCTCCATAATATTGAGACCGGATATAATTTTTATTCTTGAAGATACTGCTGAGTAGAATGAAGAGTCGATGGTTCTTACCTTTCTCAGAACACCGTCTATCCGGTACCGTACGTTAAAGACTTTTTTATAACTTTCAAGGTGTATATCAGAAGCTCTTTTTCTTATCCCCTCCAGGATAATATTGTTTACAAAATTTATTGCGGGGGCATCATCTTCTACTTTATCAAGGATAAGCGTTCTGTCCTCTGATTTGCTATTACTCATCCCGCTATTTTCAAAACCGGAATAAAGTTTGCTCAAACACTCCTTTAAATCATCTTGTTCCAATTTCCTGTAAACAATACTTTTCTTGTGGTAACGGTTAAGAATATCCCGTAACTCTTCATCATCCGGATTACATATTCCAACGGTAACAGATACTTTCCCCTGCCGGAGTACAATAGCTGACCGGTTCTCGATAAACTCGTGGGAGTACTGATCTTTACCCGCCGGGAGAGGGTAAAAGCTGTTAAGAGGGACTACTTCCATGGATCTGCTCCGAAAAAAAAGCTTTGATACTCTCTTTTAAAAAAGTCTTTTATACTGACGTTATTCTGCTTCGGTGTTTCGACGCTGGGGATTATATAGATGACCATTTCAGTATTTCTGGATGTTTCAGCCTTGCTTGTGAAAATCTTGCCGATGATTGGAATATCACCAAGCACTGGAGTTTTCTGGTAGGAAGTGTCTTTTTCCTGTTGAAACAAGCCGCCAATGACGACCGGTTTCCCCGACCGGGTACGCACATGAGTATTGACTACCTTTTCAGAGGTTGGCGGTGGATTTCCTGAAAGAGAGGAAATATCCGCGCCTCTCTTGGAAACTGTGGCTTTTACGTTCATTGTTATTGTACCTTCTCCTGATACCCATCCATTTATCCGTATAACCAAACCCGATGTTATCTCTCGTGTAACTCCCGTTGACAATGTCTTTCCGGTGTCAGGATCAATCTCCATGTCCCGGTAACGGTAGGTGTTGGTATTTTGGAAACTGATGTCTTCTCCTGTTAAACCATTCAGCGTCGTATCTGCCATAACCCGGGCATTTGAGTTGCCTATTTTTGCATTGAGATCCAGGGCAAACTGATACCCAAAGGTCGTTACTAAATCAAGATTAAGATTAATCAGGTTCCCCAGAGCGCCGATGAACGTACTTTGTGTACCATTTTTTACGGGATTGTTGCTGAAATTCAGGCTGAAATCTTCGTTTCCGCTTCGCTGATACTGAACAACCAGGAGTTCGTATCGTATCTGAGGGATGGGTTTGTCGATGTATGGAAGGCTGTCCATGAATGATTCGAGTTTTTCCCCGGACCCGGTGTAGAAAACCATAGTCGGATCATGTGACTGCAGTATCTCGTTACGGCCAACCATTGGCGGCAGATGCTTTAGAAGATCGGAAGAGCGGATGTACTTGAGAGAAATAGGGGAGGTTTTTCTTTCTCTGTCCATAATTGCGGTAAAAGATGAAAAGTCTTCAGTTTGCTCAGCTGAAGCCTCAATAATAAAAGAGTAAGGGTCAGTTGTTGGTGTCAGTTTAAGGTTGGAGAATTTCGGAGGGATTGCCTGAAGGAGTTCATCCACGGTAATATAGGAAAGAGCTATTCGTTTAATAACATTTCCGCTGTATTCCGTTTCAAGTTTACGGATAAAATCTTTAATTATTTTTGTATTCCGGTAAGTGCCGGACAAAATTACAGAATTGTTCTCTTTATCGATTTTGAAACCGGACAAACCCGATATTCCCGGTGGGAGAAGTGTGGGGAGTCTTTGAACCGGGACATGGTGAAGAGTAATATAGCTTGATGTTTCCAGGTTTTTAAGAACTTCATTTCTTGACACATCATAGATATAATAAAGCCCATCCCGTTCAGTAAAATCTGCATTAGCCTGTTCAAGAATGAGACGTAACAGTGTATCAAAGGGTTTGTTTTTAAAAGAGATATTCTTAAGAACAGTAGTATTATGAGTGAGAAGTGAGTATTCTTTACTGGAAAGAGAAAAAAGTTTGACCAGTGCTTCCGAAAGGGGGAGTGATTCTGCAGTTATTGAGAAGAGACTGTCGTTTTGGGTAATTGCATGTGGTTTATGCGCTGTAATGGTTTGTAATGAAACCGGTTCCTTTTTTACATAGAAATAGTCACTTAAATTTTCAACCTTATAGTCTTTAAAACGGTGCATAATGATCTCAAGTACTCGGTTTACGGGAAGTTTATGGGCATTTATCATTACAGAATCCGATGGCAGGGGGTCGAAAAGAATTGTTTTTCCGATTGCCTCTGATATTTTCGCAAAAAGCAGCTCCAGAGGAACACCCGTGGCCTTAACCGAAAGACTCTCTGATTCGGTGTCATAGAACGTATAAATTTTGGAAATATAGAAGATATTATCTTTTTTGACAAAGTAAAGGTCATAAAGGGAGAGGAAGTGGTTTAATGCATCTTCTAGATTTGTGTGTGTAAAATGGTACGATCCTTTACCCTCCACCGTATCATCGGTAATTATGGAGGTCCCTGTTGCTTCTGCGAGGGTAAAGAGAATATCCGTTATCGGTTTGTTTATGAATTCCATCTGTTTTATCTCCTGCGCAGCCGTCAAAAAAGGGAGAAAACAGATAAACATAAAAATAAACGTTCGGGTCAATGCAGATACCCCTGAATAAAGGATATGAGAACATTGTGGAGGAAATATGCTCCGATGCTTCCTGCTGAGAGAAACGGAGCGAAGGGAACTTTTGATTCCCGTTTTATTTTTCCTGCTGCACATGCAGCGAGGGTGAATAGTAGTGCTGAAATGGATGCTATAAAAACAGCAGTAAACCACCCGGGGAAGCGGTTGAATACCCCCATGAGAGCAGAAAACTTTACGTCGCCCATACCAAGCCTCTTTCCGGTTACATACCTCACCGTATAAAAAAAGAGTGCTCCGGCAATCAGGTTTACAAGAGTGGATAAAAAGTTGTCTTTCAGGATACATAATCGTAAAATTGAAATAACAAGTATTCCAGAGAAACTACACCAGTTCGGAATAACAAGTTTTTTAATATCGGTTATAGATGCAGGAACGGCGAAAAAAAGAAAGGCTATGAGTAAAAAAATCTGTATCTGTGTCTCTTTCATACAAACGTATACGGTAAAAACTCCCTGTCTGATTCAGAATAGATAGAAAATGTTTAATGTACGTCTTGCAGAATACAGGTATAACTATATAGAATAGCGCAGTGAAGTTATTATCAGGAGTGTGGTATGAGTAGTGTATCAAAAGAAGATGTTCTAAGCGTAATAGAAAGTGTAAAACATCCCGCAATAAATCTGAGTCTTATAGAATTGGGAATGCTGCGTAATATAAACATAGAAGATGAATCAGTTTCTGCGGAGTTCGTTTTTCCTTTCCCGAATATTCCCATAAAAGAGATGCTCTTTTCCAGCGTGCGGCAGCCTCTGGAGAATATGGGGTATTCTTTGGAGTTTACAGAAACCCTTATGACAGCTGAAGAGGTGCAGAGATTTTTAGCCCTGGAAACGGCTAACTGGAAAGGATAATCCTGTTTTACTGCTTAACCTGCTTATGGTAGGCAAACTCTTAAAAGGCTTATATTGTCAATAGAAGGCTCAATCTCACCGGATTCAATGCTGTGTACTAAATCTATGACCAGGTTGTTGTAGGGGGTCGGGGTATTGTACTTTGCCCCGAAATCACGGACGATCCCATTTATGTATTCTATTTCTGTTTTCTTTCCTTTCTCAATATCCTGGAGCAGGCTGGCTTTCAAATCCCTGTGGTTTCGTATTGCAATAGGGATGATAAGGTTTGAAATCCTCTCTTTTAACTTTGAATGGTAGTCGAAGAGTTTTACTATATCCTTCCCTTGAACCGGTTCAATCTTTATTCCGGCATTTTTTGCAACGTCAATACATTCCTTAATAATTCTCTGGGCATATAATCTTGAATGCCTGTTTTTTGCAACTTCACCGAATGTGCATCCCAGTACCGCGGATAATCCGCTGAACGCACTGTTGATCAGCAGTTTTGACCACCTTGCTCCAATAAAGTTATCGACAGTTTCTACCGGCCCCATAGTTTCAAGTATTTCCTTGATGAGTTCCAGCTTTTCAGCACTCCCATTACCAAAGCTGCCAAGACTGAATGTAAGATGATCCGGGTCGGAGGTTAGCTCACTTACGCCCCCTCCGATCATGGTTGCACCCCAGGCGACAGTACATCCGAAGGTTCTCTCTTCTCCCAGAATTGTGCTTATCCCGTATTCTGGCAGTCCGTTCTGCAAGGTACAGAGGACTCCTTTATCGCTCATAAAGTCTGCAATGTATGTAACTACTGCATCATTTTCAGTCTGCTTGGTAAGCAGAAATACAACATCGTACTTTTTACTCATCTGCTCCGGGAGAAGGGCGTTTACCGGAACAGTAAACTCCAGAGTCCCGGTGATCTGTGCCCCTTTATTTTTTAACCCTTCCACATGTGCTCTGTTTCTGGTAATAAGGTCTACGCTAAGTCCTGCTTTGGCTAAAAAAGCCCCAAGTATTGTACCGAGGGCTCCTGCTCCGTAGATAGCAATATTCAATTTCTCATCCATAGATTCAAGACATATATCTTTCCGGATAAAATGTCAAATAATTTATATAGTTTCTGCTGCTGCCAAGGTCCTCTCATTCTTTCTCGTCCGTAAGATTTTAACTGTATACACCAATAAGATGAGAGCAGCTGTCCAATTTACCGCGGTTATTCCCCACCAAATTCCGGTAATACCAAGACCGAAATAAAACGCGAATAGATTAAAGAAAAGAAAGGGAGCTGGAATTTGACGATAAATCCCTGTCCATAATATCATTGACGGCCGTTTGATTCCCTGAAGAACCGCACCGCATTGATAGAGCAGAATATAACTGTAAAAGGAAACGAATTGAATCCGAAGGTATAAAACACCGATTCTTAAAACATCAGGATCTTTGGTAAAGATTGAGAGCAGCTCCCGGGCAAAGATCATTACCGGGGTCATCATGACAAAAAATATTAGTAATCCCATTTTGAGTGTAGTTTTAAAACCCTCCGTGATCCGTTCAGATTTCTCTGCACCATTATTCTGTCCCGTAAGGGACGCGAGTGCCGTATTTAAACCAATTGTGGGAATAAGCGCAATCTGTTCAATACGCATAGCTGCACCATAGGCTGCTATTGCAGACTTTCCAAAATCAGAAATGTAGTAGGTAATGACAAACACACCTGCTGCCATAATAATCATGTTGAGTGTAGCGGGGGTTCCCTGAGCAAGTATTTCCTTCATTGCTTTTTTTTGGGGTATGAAATACTGTCGTGTTACCCCTTTTAACGTGCCGAGAGAACGAACGCATAAGAACAAGTATAACGTGCCGCCGGCTTGCACGAGAACTGTTGCCAAAGCAATCCCCGGGATTCCAAGAGCTGGTATTATCTGTATAGAACCTAGAGAAAAACCGAATAATAAGAGAGGGTCGAGGAAAATGTTTATAATAAATCCGGCAATAAGAAATTTGCTAAAGCTTTTTGTATCCCCCGCAGCGTTTAAAAGACCGTTTACAATAAAATTCAGTATAAAGAAAGGAGACCCGATAATAATTATGCCTGTGTAGGCTCCTGCTTCTTTCAGAAGGGATCCGTCAGCATGGAAGAGTCTAAAGAGCGGATTCATAAACGTGTACAACAGAATTGCAGCACCTGCCGAGATACTCAGCCCCAAAATTATGGACTGAATAAAGTATTCCTTTACCTTTTCCGATTGATTCTTACCAAAAAGATTTGAAATTATGCCGCTTACCCCGCTTCCAATACCGGATCCAAAAGCTATTACAATGATATATACAGGAAATGAGAGGGATAGTGCTGCTAAAGCTGTAGTACTTGACTGGCCTGCCCAAAAGGTGTCGGTAAAATTATACATGGTATTAAAAAAGTAGCCGATACTTGCCGGAACCGCCATAGTAAGAATATGCCGCGTAATTGAGCCTTGTGTAAGATTTAAAACTGGTTTACTCATACTGCTCTCCTATATTACTATTATACTCATAATTA
>JANTFL010000012.1 GCA_024763455.1 Sediminispirochaeta sp.
GGTTATTCCCGGATCTCTGTATGAGGTGAACGTAAAAAGCCCTTCCATACCGTTAGCCGAGGCAGATGCTCCGTAAGCACCGCCCTTCATACGGACAGTTTCCCATAAATACTCTGTTTTAAGGATATGGGACAGAAGCAGCTCTGCCGCATGATCCCTGCTTTCCAAAAGAGACGCATTAAAAGAAGTACTTACAAAACCGACAGAGGCAGGGATTGCGACTGATTCAATCAACCCGGTATCAGATTCAGGTTTCTCCCCCTCTTCCGGAACGTCCTGCCGGAGGGGAAGTGTATTCTTTACCCTTCTTATAACCTCCGCAAGAGCCTTTTCTATCTCATCGCCGGATGCAGATATATTCACCACAACGTTATCCTGTGAAAAAATCCTGTGCCGAAGAGAACGTATCTTTTCTCCTATTTCTCTCAGTTTTTCGCCCGTAAGATTTTCCGCAAGGGAGGAAATAAAGCCATACTGCTCAAGCCCCCGCCACTTCTCCTCAAATGCCAGAACAGTATTAAGCTTACTCCCGGCCCGGAGAGCTGCATATGAATGCCCCGAGGGGACTATAGAAGAGGTAAAATCACCCTTCATTTCAAGGATCGTATCCTTAAGCCTCACCGGATCATCAACAAGGGAATCTGCAAACATTCCGAAAGTAAGCTCCAGTGCTTTATGCAGTTCCTCTCTTAAAAATTTTAGTCTGAAAAAAATTGTATTCTTGATTTCACTCCTGTTCTTGAGATTTGAACTTGATTCAAGAAATGAATAAAATCCTCCGGTGTGCAGCGTAAACAGCTGAGCTACCCTGTCGTAGGGGATTCCGGGCAAAGCGGACGAAGTAATCATCTTGCCCAAAAGAGGAAGATACATATGGTCTTCGGTAGAAAGTCCCCCCGTGTTAAAACCGAAATCAACATATACAATTCCGTTTGTATATAAATCGTGAATAAAAACAGAAACACCTTCTTCACTCCTCTGTTCTGTCTTTATAATCGAGATATCATCCGGGAGATCGCTCCGGGATAAAAGAGGAATGGTTGCTATCGCTTCCGGTGGATCCGGTGTATTCTGGAAATCAGCAAGACGTCTATTCTGTTCCCTGATTGCATCAAGATCTGCAGGAGTAAGTTTTTTCATCAACTGCGAGGTCCGCTTTTCCTCTTTTCGGGCGATCTGCCTGGTATACTCTTTATCCGGCTTTACCACTACTACAGAGCGGTGGTGATTTTTTACAAGATGTGTTTGTATGTACTTCTCAAAAAAGCGGGGATCAGCTGCAAATTCCTTTTTAATGTCATCCATCCACCGTGTGAACTCCAGAGTCAGCTCCGGCGGATAACCATGGAGCCAGCCTCTTAGTGTTTTGTCCATGAGTCTGAGACCTGTGGGAGCTCCGCCCCTGATCTCCCTGTTTCTAAACTCTATCCTTTTTAAGGCCCCTTTTGCAGTATCCTTATCAATTCCCTTCTCTGAGAGATTCTCGAGCACACCGTATACAAGGTCTTCAAATGCTTCCCGCTTTTCAGGATCGGTTCCTCTTAATCCTACAGAAAAGACAAACTCCCTTATATCAGTCTCAAGGCCGCTGACGGGCGAAACATCGGTCCCCAAGCCCGATTCAATTATTGCCTTGTACAGAGGCGATCCCTGATTCCCCAGAAGTATCTCACTTAATACTTCAAGGGTAAGCAGGCTAACGGGATTGGAAACCTCTTCGGTCAGCCAGTTTATCAGGATGGAACTTTTCCCCTCGGATGTTTCATCCGGGGAAAGAGGGCTTTTTATGGAGTAAATTCGTTTCTCCTTCCATCTGGGCTGTTTCTGTATCTCCGGATTAATGTCTTTCCGTTTAAAGAAGCCGAGGTATGTTTCGTTAAGAAATTTAAGCTGCTTTTCCGTAGGTATGTTTCCATAAAGAAAGACTCTGCAGTTTGAAGGGTGGTAATAATCCTCATGAAATTTTACAAACTGATCATAGGTCAGATCCGGAATGGATTCAGGATCTCCTCCGGAATTATTCCGGTATCCGGTATCAGGGAAAAGAGATCTGATTGACCATTCTGCTGCAATGGAATCATGGTTGGAATAGACCCCCTTCATTTCATTGTAAACAATACCGGTAATCTTCAGTTTACCCTCTTCGTCAAACTCCAGCCGGTGGCCTTCCTGCCGGAACACCTCTTCTTTTAAAAGAGGGAAGAATACTGCATCAGCATAGACCCCCATAATGTTGAAATAATCCTTTTCTACCGGGGAGCTGGCAGGATAGATTGTCTTGTCCGGATAGGTCATTGCATTGATAAAGGTGTTCATGCTTCCCTTTATCAGAGCCATAAACGGATCCTTTACAGGATAGTTCCTCGAACCGGAGAGAACCGAATGCTCAAGGATATGGGCTACTCCGGTATCATCTGAAACCGGAGTCTTAAAAGCAAACGAAAAGAGGTTATCCTCATCATCATTGAAAAGATGAAAAAGCTGCAGACCGGTCTCACTGTGTTCAAGAGTGTATCCCTTCCCCCTGTATTCTTCCAGATCTGTTATTGATGTAACAACAAATCCGTGTATCTGATCACCTGTTTTTAACTGTCTCATGTGTCCCTCTCTTACCAACCCGGAGTGTACAAAAAAAACTGAATCCGGTACTATTGTGACAGGTATAATAGTATGAATAGAGAAATAATCAAAGCCCGCAGCGGGATAAATAAAAGTATACGAAACTTTTTCAGCGAAAAAGGGTATCTTGAAGTTGAAACCCCCCTGCTGTCCCCCTCACTTATTCCTGAATCAACTATAGAAGTGTTTAAAACAAAATACTACAGCTTGAAAGGGGAGCCTGACTCCCTGTATTTGATCCCCTCTCCCGAAGTTTTTATGAAACAGCTTATTGCAGAGGGCATTGGTAATATATTCCAGCTTGCTAAAAGTTTCAGAAATCTGGAACAGTCCGGAAAGCACCACAACCCCGAGTTTACCATGCTTGAGTGGTACACAATGGATGTGTCCGCTGCCGACAACATTCCGGTAACTGAAGAATTGTTCGAAAGAATTATCCATACTACAGGAAAAGACGGAACTTTTTCACCGCAGGCAGATCCCGGATCTCTTACCCCCCCTTTCAGACGAATGAGTATGGAGGAGCTTTTTTTTGAAAAAAGCGGGATTGATCTTACTGCCAACAGCGACCTTGAAACGTTCAGGGAAACGGCGCGGAGTAAAGGATACAGAATTGATGATAAAGATGAGAACTGGGAATCTGTTTTTAACAGAATATTCCTGACAGAGGTGGAACCCTTCATCCCTTCGGATAAACCTCTCGTTATTTACAATTACCCCCGCCAAATTGGGTGCCTTGCAAAAGATATCCCCTCATCTCCATGGAAAGACAGGTGGGAGCTTTACTGCAGCGGGGTGGAATGTGCCAATTGTTATTCAGAAGAAACAGATCCCAAAAAGGCTGCGGAGCTGTTCAGAAAGGAACACCGTATTAAAAAACAAATTTCAGGAGCTGTTCCCGGTTACGAATCTGTCCTGAACTCCATTTTCAAGAAAAATTTCCCGGAAAGTTCCGGCGTCGCCCTGGGTGTGGACCGTCTTATTCAAATCTTTACCGGTACAGACCGCCTGGAGGGGGTGATTTTATTCCCGCTCTCTGATATACTTCCGCAATAATCAATAATTTTGAGGTATGAATATGATAAGAGCAGGAGCGCTTGAAAAAGGTTCTGCGATCCTCATTAAAGGGGAACCTTTCGTTGTTGTAGAAAGGGAATTTGTAAACCCCGGGAAGGGATCCGCATTCGTTAGATTAAAACTGAAAAGCCCGTCTTCCGGGCAGGTTCTCAGAGAAACAATGAAAACCCAGGATCAGGTAGAAGATATCACTGTAGAAGACAAGGAATGTCAGTATTTGTACGCTGATGAAGAAAGCTACCATTTTATGGATACACAAACTTACGACCAGTTTGAGATTCCCATGAGTGGATTTGAAGACTACAAACTTCTTATGATGGATGGGGAGACCTACAAAGTAATTATGTGGGAAGACAAACCGCTGGATATCAAAATTCCCTACAAGGTAGTGTACAAAGTTACCGATGCCCCGGAAGCGGTCAAGGGAGATACCGTCCAGGGAGCTACCAAGATGGTAACCATTGAAACCGGACTGAAGGTTAAAGTCCCCATCTTTATAAAAGAGGGAGAAAAAATCATGGTTAACACCGAAACAAAAGAATATGTTGAACGGGTGAACAGTTGAATATAATTCAGCACTATTCCAATAAGGAGGTTTCTTTCCGGTACAAGGGAAAGAACCTCCATTTTTTTCTTTCCCAGGCTCTTTTCAGCAGTTTTGATATAGACAGGGGAAGCAGACTGCTTTTAAAAACACTGGTTAATCCTCCCCGCAAGATTCCTGAGAACGCAAAGGTTCTGGATGTAGGCTGCGGCACAGGGGTTCTTGGCATAGCTTTAAAATCAGCTTTTCCCCGCTACAGTATAACAATGCAGGACAGAGATGCCCTGGCGGTATATTTTGCAGAAGAAAATGCGAAACGGAATGAACTAAAGGGTATAACCGCAATAACAGGACTTGCCTTTCAGGATCTGCAGGAAGAAACCTTTGACCTGATAGTATCCAATCTTCCTGCGAAGGCAGGAGCTCCGGTTTTACAGGAGTTTCTTGCAAAAGCGATATCCTTTCTCGCTGCTGAAGGACTTTGTGCCGTTGTAGTGGTCAATCCACTGGCGGATTTTATTCAAGAGACCATAGAAGATCTGGGGGGCAGTATTATCTACAGAGAAGAGAACAGGGATTACTCGGTTTTCCACTTTACCGGGAAGAGTGAGCCCTGCTCACCTGCCGAAAGAAAGTTTGTTCTCACTCCCTACCTCCGGACTACACAGGAATTCAAGGCTGAAGGGATCTCGTACACACTTAAAACTGCCTACAATATTCCGGGCTTCGACACTGTTCCCTACGGTTCACTGCTGACTGCCCATGCAGCAGGAAAGGGGATAATCAGCGGGCATGTCTTCCTCTGGAATCCGGAACAGGGGCACATCCCTTTGATACTCCTTTCTGCAAACAGCAGCAAGGTGAAGAAACTAACCCTGGCTTCACGGGATTCACTTCAGCTGGAGGTTTCATCAGAGAACTGCAGAGAATCTTTTCCCGGTATTCCAGTGGAAACGGGTAAAGCACCTGATATTTTTACTGCCATGGATGGAAAACACTATGACAGCTTTATTATAAACCAGACTGATCCGGAGGACCGGAAGATTCTTCCGGCTGTTCTTGGTACAGTATTTCAGACTGCAGCGAAGAGCGGAACCCTTGTAATAACCGGTAAAAGTGCCGTTCTGTCGGGAATAAGCAAGGATCATCATGGCTGGAGGCTTACCGGATCCAGGAAATATAGGGGTTTTCGCATACTTATCCTGCAAAAAGGCGTATAAACTCTTTATCATTTCAGTCATTTCGGTTATATTATTATTAGAGTAAAGTATTAGAACAGGTAGAGGATATGAGAATAACAACGAAAGGAAGATATGCGGTACGCGCGATTATTCAGCTTGCAAAGGCGACGAACGATAAACCGATTTCTATCAGAAAAATATCAGAGCTGGAGGATATTTCTCCGGAGTTTTTGGAACAGATCTTTTTCAAGCTCCGGAAGAAAGGGATAATAACCTCAGTCAGAGGACCGGGAGGCGGTTTCCGAATGGAGAGAAGTCCTGCGGAGATCTCTATCGCAGAGATATTTGATGCCGTTGAAGAAGGCCTCTATCTCTCTCCCTGTATTCAAGGAGCAGATACCAGCTGCAGCAGGCAATCTGACTGTATAGTGGAAGCGCTCTGGAATAATTCATACCTGCATTTCAGACACTACTTTGAGATTACCTCTCTGCAGGATGTTCTTGACGGAAAGTATCAGAAAAAACTGATCTAGTCGGGTTCTTTTGATTTTATATGCACATCGCTTTGAGGGAAAGGGATGACAATCCCTTCCCTTTTAAAAGCTCTCCAAATCTCAAGATTTATCCAGTGCTGGGCCGGGTATTTATCCTTTACATCCCTAATCCATGTTAAAACCGCAAGATTTATACTGGAGTCAGCAAACTCCTTAACAAACACCGATGGTTTCTTGCCGTCTCTGCGGTGAGGGCTGTTTTCTGCCACCTCGGAAAGGACAGCAATAACCTTGTCGAGATCTGAATCGTAGGAAACCCCTATAGTATTCTGAATTATTATACTGCGGTCATCGTAGGAATAGTTGTATACCACCTCTGACACGAACTGTGAATTCGGGACGATAATGGTCTCATTTTTTATAGTAGTAATCACCGTTGAGAAAGCCCTGATCTCGTCGATCCCCCCCTCGTAGTTGTTTACCAGAATGCTGTCTCCTTCTTTTACCGGACGGGTGAGTATAATAAGAAGCCCCGCAAAGAGATTTGCAACGGAATTCTGAAGACCAAACCCAAGGCCAAGACCAAGAACACCGAATATTACCGTTATGGATGACAGATTTATTCCTATAATCGATAAACCGATCAGAAAGGTAATGGTCATTACGGAATAACGGAGAAGTTTCAGAATGGAAAACTGCCGGGCTTCATCAAACCCCAGTCTTTCCATAAAGGTCTGGTTTGCTACACCCCCGACTGCTTTTCCGGTCCATGAAGCGAGGTAAAAAATCGGGATGATCAAAAGAAGGGTAATAATCGAAATTTTTGTTCCCCCGAGATTAAAAAGAGGATCATTAAGCGTTTTATAGAATATTTTCAGGTAAGCCAGCATCTCGGCTCCGAAAAGCTTCCCGGCAATGATGAAAACAAGGACAAGGAATACCAGACGTAATCCCCTCTTTGTCCATTTTTTGGTTCTATCCTTTACAATCTGTCTGAGTTTGGTCCCGTCTACAATTTTAGCCGTAAGTTTATTGGCCAGTCTGATAATGACAAAAATCAGTAAAACGGGGACGAGAAACTTCAAACACAAATCAAAAAGGTTAAAGGGAAGAGAAACAATCCCCAGCTTTATGGGTGTAAAAAACAATGTCTTTAGAATTTCCAGATAATCCACCTTGAGATTGTAGCAGTTATTCTCTCTTTATACCACCAAAAACTTTTTTTTACTTGACTCCACATTGCTTAGGAATAGACTGTTAGTGTGACTATAGACCTTGAAAGTGAACACAAATATTATCATCATCTTTTGGAACTGACCCACGGGAGCAGAGGCAAAGCCGCTCTTACACCCATTGAGGAGGGACAGGAAAAGGCTGTTATCCGTGTATTTGTACATAAAAATGGAGACCATATTCTCCTTTCCGAGATTGTTTTAGATCTTACGGGTTACGCTAATCCCCTGCCGAATATAACTGTTTCCGGTTTGGTATCCGGGAAACAGCTGATCCTCTCTGTTGCAGTTGAGGGTCAGGATATTCCTGTTAAACCGATCAGCCTCAAGAAGTTCCTGCACGGGAGTTGGAAAGTGCCGCTGCTTGTGGCCGGGGCTGCTTTGCTCGCAGCTCTGCTGCTTCTCGCTCTTTTTGAATTTTTTCCGGCAGCAAGCCGCTCCGCCTCTCCCCGGAACTCTGTACAGAGCGGATCTGAAACACAGCCCCTGCCCGAACCGCAGGTGGAGGCAGCTGAATCGGCAAATCCCGTGATAGCCGCCGCAGACACTCCAAAACCGCAGGACAGTGTTTCTACTGCCAAAAATGCCCAGATAACCAATACTACAATTTACTTCTATCCCAACTCATCGAAACTCAGGGAGGGAGAACTCAAAAAACTTGAAGATACTGCAGAATTCCTGATCCGTCATCCCGGGAAAAAGGTTATTATCGAAGGACACTGTGCACTATACGGAACAAAAGAGGGCAGACTCCGGATATCCAGGGCAAGAGCAGAGAAAATCAGGGACTACCTTGTTCAAAAGGGGTGGAAGAGCGATGAACCGCCTCTGATTAAGTGGTACGGAGCCTCAAAGCCGGTTACTACAGACCCTGCGCAAAAGGATAAAAACAGACGGGTCGAGATACGGATATCAGATCAGCTTTAGACTATTCTTCAGGATAGTAGAATATCTTTCCTTCGGCATTCTTCAGCTCCCACCCTTTGTCCGTAAGAGAACCGATATAGTCCCCGTTTAAGGGAATTTTTCCTCCCCCTCCCGGTAAATCCACTGCGTAAACGGGCAGAGAAAGCCCTGAAAGACGTTCCCTCAGTTCTCTCATCAAGGCCAGCCCCTTTTGTAAAGAAACCCGGAAGTGGGAAGTACCCGCTGCAAGATCGCCCTGAAACAGGTAGTACGGTTTTATCCGAAGTCTGATTAAAGCATGGAACAAATTTTCCAGATCCTCTGTAGTATCGTTTACCCCTTTTAATAGGACTGCCTGATTTAAAACCGGGATCCCTGCATCTATCAGCATGCTGCACGCTGTACTACTCCTGCCGGTGATCTCATTTTTATGATTAAACTGGGTCATAACGAAGAGAGGTGAATACCTTTTTAGGGTATCGGTAAGTGCAGCATCTATACGGGAGGGAAGGACGACTGGAATCCTTGTCCCTACTCTGATAACGATATCTTCTCTTGCTTTCTTCAAGGCAGACAGAATCCTGTCCAGAACTGCCGTTTCCAGGGTCAGAGGATCACCTCCGGAAAGGATAACCTCAACCACTTCCCGATGTTCCGAAATGTATTCTGCAGCTGTTTTCAACTCCTGGGCGGTGACCACATCCCTTTTGCCGCCTGCAAAATTACGCCGGAAGCAGTGTCTGCAGTACATGGCGCAGGTATCGGTAACCAGAAACAGAACTCTGTCCCTGTATCGGTGAATCAGGCGGTCGGATACCTTGTACTTCTCCTCACCAAGGGGATCATCCAGCTCCCATGGTTTAACCGAAAACTCTTCAACCGACGGGATGCACTGGCGGCGGACAGGATCAATTGTTCGGTTCTCAATAAGGGAAAGATAGTACCGGGGGACGGAGAATGAAAAATAGTTTTGTTCTGTTTTCTTAAAAAAAAGTTCTTCCGATTCGGTAAGCTCAATTCCATTTTGCGAAATGAGCTCACCGGGGGTCCGATAAGCTTCTGATAGTTCCTGCTTCCAGCCCATCTACCGCTTTGCTGTAACCATCGAAATATAGCTGGATTTAAAGGGATCTATCTTCTTTACCCACTCAAGGAACTTTTCGGCTTCCTGCTTGTTTGTATATGGTCCGATTCGTACCCTGTAGTAATCTGTTCCATCCACAGTTTTTATGGTTATCCTGCTGGAAACCCCTTCGCCGGAGAGTTTTTCCTTGGCTGACTGGGCACCTGACATACTTTTATAGGACCCTGCCTGTATCCAGTACTCGGTTACACGACGGGGTTCCGGTGCAGGTTTACTTACCGTTTTTTCCGGAGCCGGTTTTACAGCAACTGTTGATGGCTCTGTCTTTTTTACTTCCTTTACCACAGGTGCGGGTGCAGGTGTCTTCGGGACATCGGCAGCCGGTTCAGAATTAATTGTTGCTGCCGGAGCAGCTCCCCCATCATTCTCACCATATACAATGGTAAACTCGTCGCTCTTGTTCTGCTGATCAGACTTTGAAGTATCCAGCCCGGGATAGTCGTTGGAGTTCCGAACCCATTCTACAGGGTCAAAGTCAACATTCGCCTTACCTGCTCCGTTTCCTCCCTTTACGGCAGTCTGGGTACCGTCGGAGGGATAAAACCAAAGCAGCCCTGCAATAAATACCGCTGAGAGAAATAATGCAGCTGATATGATAATCCATAGTATTTTCTTCTGTTCCATCTTTCCTTCAATCTCCTAAGACCGATGACAGCCTTGTTACTTCCGCTTCCAGTTCTGCTATGGAAGAGTTGTTCCATATAGTATAACTATCGACATCTTCCAGCCAGTATTTAGCATCCAGTTCTTTTTGGGTGAACATACGTTTAATACTGTGAAAAACAGAGTGTTGATCCCGGTTTAACGATCTTTTCAATCGTTTTAAAAAGGGGGCTTGTACCCAAATTACCGCTCCACAGAGTTTATTCAGCCCCATTCGGTGCAGAATAGCCGCATTGATGATGATATTGTGCCCTTCCAGCGCTTTAATTCTTTCTCTGCACAGGGCTACCATTTCAGGGTGCAGAATACCTTCCAGTACTCTCAAAGATTTTTTACTGCTGAATACCTTTTCTCCAAGTTTCCTGCGGACGATCTTTCCGGAAGCATCGGTAATATCCATACCGAAGGCTGCTATAACCTCATCCGTTTTTTTCTTGAGAGCTTCATGACCAAGGAGATCAACATCAATCTCTTCCCATCCTCTGCCAATAAAAAGATCACAGACTGTATTCTTTCCGGAACAGTATTTGCCTGTTACGCCTACAATCATTTAATGGAAATCTCCCCAGCTTTTCCCTGACTCAACCGAAACTTTCAAGGGTATATCAAGGATTACCGCATTCTCCATCTCTGTTTTTACAAGATCCATCGTCGTAGTCAGATCTTCTTCAGAAACCTCAAAGATTAACTCATCATGAACCTGGAGAATCATCTTTGCGGCTGTTTTTTCCGTTTCAAGCCTCTTATGTATTCTGATCATTGCGGTCTTGACAATATCTGCTGCAGAACCCTGTATGACCGTATTCACAGCAATCCTCTCCGCTCCTGCCTTTTCCGTTTTGTTCCGGCTGTTTATCCCGTTCACACGTCTTTCACGGCCCATAATGGTTTTTACACATCCCTTTTCCTCAGCCTCTTTTACAGTGTTGTCCATAAAAGCCCTTATTCCTACGTATCTTTCAAAGTATGCATCAATAAACCGGGAAGCATCTTTCATCGGGAGAGAAAGCTCCCGGGACAATCTGTATGCTGACATACCGTACATAACTCCGAAGTTTATTGTTTTTGCAATCCGCCGCTGATCTTTTGTTACCGCATCCGGTTCAACCCCGAAAATCAGTGAGCCGGTAAAACTATGTACATCATTTCCACTCAGGAAGGCCTCTGTTAAACCTTTGTCACCGGACAGATGAGCCAGAACAACAAGTTCTATCTGGGAATAATCTGCACTCAGGAAAACAGACCCTTCAGAAGCGGTAAAAGCCTCCCTGATTCTCCGTCCTTCACTTGATCGGATGGGAATATTCTGAAGGTTCGGATCCCTGCTGGAAAGCCTTCCCGTTGCGGTTCCGGTCTGAACCAGATTGGTATGGAGTCTGCCGGTCTCCGGATTAACCAGAAGAGGGAGGGAATCCACATAGGTCGATTTCAGTTTCCCAAGGCTGCGGTGCTGCAGAACCAAAGCGGGAACGATATCCTCTTTTGACAGGATCTCAAGTACCTTTATGTCGGTGGAGTATCCGGTTTTTGTCTTCTTTACAGGTTTCAGCTGTCTATCTTGAAACAGGATCTCCTGCAGCTGCTTTGTAGAGTTTATATTGAATTCCTTACCACATTCATCGTATATCTTTCTTTCAATGGAGGAAAGCTCCTCTTCGAGTTCCCGGGAATAAGCATTAAGCTTTTCCGGCTGAATTCCTATTCCACGGTACTCCATATCTCCCAGAATTGTGACCAGCGGCATCTCGAGATCAAAAAAAAGCTTTTCCATCCCCCTACTCTTTAATTGCTTTTTAAAGGTATCATAAAACCGGAAGGTTATATCTGCATCCTCGGCAGCGTATTCCACCGCCTCTTCAAGGTTAACATCAGCAAATTTCTGATCCTTTGAAACCACATCATGATACTTTATCGTCCTGTAGTTAAAGTTCCGCTCTGCAATGGAATCCATACTGTACGAAGGTGCTGAAGTATCAAGAAGCCATGCGGCAATAATGGTATCAAAGTAGAGGTTATCAACTCGTACCCCCCATCGCTTGAGTACTTTATAGTCGTACTTAAAGTTATGCCCGACAAGCTTAAGGGTCCAGTCCCCGGTCAAATCCTGAATATGCTGCCGTACTGTTTCATCTGCAAAATACCGCCTTCCCCCTGCTGTTAGGGGGATGTACCACCCTTCTCCGGGAGCGACAGAAACAGAAAATCCCGCAGGTTCCGCTCTTAATGCATCAATACTGTCTGTTTCGATATCAAGAGCAAAAACTCCTCTCTCTTTTACCTTTTTCACAAGAGAACCAAGCTCTTCCTCTGTTGTAACTGCTTTGTACATTCCCCGTCCGCCGAAAGAAGAGGATTCCGGGTTCTTCATAGTATCAGCATCTATCCCGCTCATCTTAGCGGCACTGGAAACGAGGCTTTTCATACCCAGTTTCTGCATGACAGGAATAGCAGCGGCAAACCGGTCCCTTTCAACCAGAAAATCACTGAACGTGTAATTCAGCGGTATATCGTACTCCAGCGTTACAAGCCGTTTACTCAAAAACGCATCATCCTTGTTCTGCAGCAGTTTTACTCCGGCACTCTTAGGACAGTCTGCTATACTGTTGTATATTTTTTCCAGTGAACCGAACTTTTCAAGAAGGTTTACAGCAGTCTTTGGGCCAATCCCCCTTACCCCGGGGACGTTGTCAGAGGCGTCACCGATCAAAGCAAGATAGTCGATTATCTGCTCAGGATTAATTCCCAGCCGCTCTCTCACCCCGTCCGGATCAACATCAAAATAGTTTCCTTTCTCATATTTAAGCATATGGATGGATTTATCAATCACCTGCATCAGGTCTTTATCAGACGACACAATATAGACAGTAACATCTTTGCCTGCAATTTTACGTGCAAGGGCAGCCATGATATCATCGGCTTCATACCTGTCCCTGGCAATTACCGGAATCTTGATCGACTGAAGAATTTCTGTTAATACAGGCACCTGGGCATGGAGATCATCAGGAGCCTTATCTCTGGTCCCTTTGTACTCAGGATAGATTTCATGGCGGAATGTTGGAACTATAGAGTCCATAACCACTGCTATTCCGCCGGGATTATTCTTTTCAATAAGAGAAAACAGGGTTTTGAGAAATCCATAGACTGCAGAGATATTTTCTCCGGAAGGACTGAATATCGGACTTTTAATAAAAGCCCAGTAAGAACGGTATATTAAGCTGTAACCGTCAATCAGCAGTAGTGTTTTTTTCATCGTGTTATATCTATACGCTCCGATTTTGATACCGGATTATACAGATTATTCCGCTTATTTAATAGCTTGACAGAGCGGATTTGCCGCTCAATTTCTTCCATTGATTTCATGAGCATGTTGATATTACTGTTGTAGAGTCTCATAATAGTGTCGTTAAGGGAGTTAAGATCCAGTTCAATGGAGGAGTAATCATAACCAGAGACATTTTCAACTGCAGAAAGGACCCTGTTCAGAGACAGCATTTCATCTTTTTTGTTGTTAATATAGTCAGAATACAGGACAATCCTATCCGTATCCCTTCCTTCCAAAGCCATTTTCTGGAACAGGAGAGCTTTTTCGATCTCCTTCAACAGATCATATTTTTTACCGAGGAGTCTGCCGTAATTGGAGATCATCCGTTCCGACATACAGCTACCCGGCTATATTTATTCCGCCTGAAGTCTGTCCTTTTACCGACGTTTTATTGATTGCCTGATGCCAGGCATCACGAAGATCAGATACAAACCCCAGCACGCTCTTGAGCATTGCTACATCCTTTTTTACGTTGGCATCCATAAGCTGCCGGTTAAAAAACATATAGAGGCTGAACAGATTCTGGGCGATCTCTCCCCCCTTCTCAAAATCAAGGGAAACCATGAGCTCTGTTATCAGATCCTGCGTTTTGATTATGGCATTGCTTGCCAAATCAAACTTCTGGGGCTTTCCTTCCAATGCTTCAATGGCATAATCCAGCTGTCTTACAGCTTCATCATAGATCATAATTATCAGCCTTCCACCGCTGGCCGTTTTAATATGAGTCTCTTTATACGCATTTAATCTGTTGACTGTACTCACCTCTTCTCCTCCGCACAGGATAATTCAAATCTATAAATAAAAGTACTTAATTGCAAGTGCAAATGAAAATTAATCACTTTGCATGCTCCATAAGCACCGTTACCGGTACTATTGTGTATCCTCTTGTTATTAAACCGTTTATTAAAAGGTCAAGATTTTGAAAAAGATAGTCTTTTCTCCCCTTCTCAACCTCTCCAACCCTTACAGGAATGATCGATCCCGGCTTTTTTTCTTTAAGAATATCTTCAATTATATCTCTTGAAGACTTGTAAAGGCTCACCCCGCTGCATTCCCCGTAGGGGACCCAGTCTAAAGGATCAATATCCCGGCCCACATACTGGTAGTCCATGTCCTCAGCAGCTTTCAGAATATCGCTGTTAACAAAATAGTAGGGAGCATGCCACAAAAGGGAAAGTTCCTTGCCCGTCAGCGTGAAGTAATCATCTTCGTTACGCCCCAAACCCCTTTTAATGAAACCTTCATCAATCTTGTACCTTGAGTCGGTCATATTAAAATAGGTATAGAACAGGGAACCTATTTCATGATCCAGGCCGCTCAGCTCCCTGACTGCATCGGGATTTCTCCGGATAAACTCTCCGTTCAGAAAAAAAGTAGCATGAATATCATACTCCGAAAGAATTTCCAGAATTTCTGCAAGTCCTTCAACAGTATCAATACAGTTAAAGACCAGTGATACTTCCCTGCGCCGTATCCTTGATCCATGAGAGAAAATTGAGTTTTTTATCTTCTCATCACTCTTTGGGAATGGTTCGAAACTCTTTTCAGGAGCAGGAAACAGGGGTTTTGTCCCGTATCCTTTTATATCCCGGAGCATAACGAGATTCCGGTAACTTCCTAAGGTGCTTTTTTCCAGATAAACCCTGTAAGACTCGGAAGTATTCCCTGTTTCATTCTTTTTAACTGAATCAGTAGAACTCCAGGATGCTGTATCCGTATTCCATGTGTAGGATTTACCGGCAAGTGTTCCGTAAACAGCCCCGTCTTTGGTAAAACCATAATCACCAATCTGGGATAGAAGAATCACCTGTTTATCCCCGGATTCAAGATTCACCAGGGACGTAGTGTATCCCCCGGCTACAACAAGACTTGATGAATTCTGCCAAAGGATATGAAGCGGTCTTACAGAATCGACAACTTTTTTTCTGGTCCATGTTGCATAATCCTTCAGCTCAATACTGTCGGCCTTGAGCAAAGCCGCAGTTTTACCATCAGGAGAGATACTTATATCAGAAATCCCTTCATCCTTCGTTTGTTTAAAGATAAGAGCATCTTCCTGGGCAATAAGATCAATCCGGTAGACAGCTGAGACCAACGCTCCATTGTGCAGACCTGAGGTCAACACGGTAATGACATCGGAATCAGACCAAATAACCCTTTTAGCCCTGGTATTCCGGGGAAGATAGAGGTAAGGCAGTGATTTTACTGTTCCAATAGAGAGATAATCATCACTCCTCAGGTAGTACAGAAAGAGGTTTCTCCCCCCCTTTTCCAGAAGGATCTTCCTCCCGTCGGGGGAGATTGTAAAACTGTCAAAATTCGGGTCAAATCCAAAGGGGATTTTACCTACGATATCCCCAACTTCAAATATGCTTTGATACATGGATCGGGTAAAGAATTCAGCTGAAAGGATTTTATATACCCTGGATCGCTTAATATAGTATAAATCATTCCGGGAAGACCAGTTCACACTGTTTATGGAACCCTCTCCTATGGACCGGAGGTTCTCGGCAATCATTCCGGAACCGGTGAGCTGATCGATTGAAAAATAGCTGACGATGCCATTTTTTACATACACAAAGAATTTTGAATCAGGCGACCATTTGGCAACCATATCGTCAAATGAGAATCCAGTGTGCTCTGATATTACCGTTTGAGTTTTGTTTATTACATCAAAGAGAACGAGATCTGCGTATGAAACACTGCTCTGACGGTAGTACAGGAGGTACTTTCCGTCGGGAGATGATTCGACATTCCTGATTTTTCCGCTCTGGATCTCCGAGCCGTTTACAAACGAGGGGAATTCATCAACAACTTTCATTGATCCCATATTCTCATCAGTTCTGAAAATACCGAAACGGTTCTGAATCTGCAGCCGCTTTCCGTTTTCCAAAAGCACCGCCCTTTCAGGGAAAAAGGTCAGTTGGGAAAAAGACTGCTTTCCCACATCCGCACTAAAAAGGGTACGGTATGATCCATGGACCGGACCTCTGGTCTCTGCAGAAAACAAAAGCTGATCAGAAGGGGAGAGATCCAGACCGCTGAAAACAACATCAGCAGATACACTGAGTGATAGAAAGGAAAAAATTATTATTAACCACCGTTTCATACCGTATCATTGTCGGCAAAACAGGGGGAAGAGTTCACAAAAAGTTTTTATAATAATTCCGCAGCCAGTTCAGACAACTCGCTTCTCTCCGATTTTTCCAGGAGGACATGCCCGAATACCCTCTGCCCTTTGAAGGCCTCAACCAAATAGGTCAGACCGTTGGAATTTGAATCCAGATAGGGGCTGTCTATCTGGTAGGGATCACCCGTCAGGACAATTTTGGTTCCCTTTCCGGCTCTGCTGACAACAGTTTTTATCTCATTCGGAGATAAATTCTGGACCTCATCAATGATGATATACTGCCCCGGAAGCGATCTGCCCCTCATATAGGTGAGTGCTTCTATGTAAATTTTATCCGACTGTACCATTGCTCCCTTATCTTTTACACCGGGAAACTTGTGAACAGACAGTATGTACTCAAGGTTATCGAATATGGGCTGCATCCAGTGGCTCAGTTTTTCCTCTTTATCACCGGGGAGGTATCCTATATCCTTCCCGAAGGGTATAACCGGTCTTGAAACAAGGACTCTGGAGAATCTGTTGTCCTGAAACACCCGATGAAGTCCTGCAGCCAGGGCTAATAGGGTTTTACCCGTCCCGGCCTTTCCCACCAAAGTGACTAATGATATAGAATCATCCAGGAGAATGTTAAGAGCCATTTGCTGCTGCTGGTTGAACGGTTTTATTCCGCAGATACTTTCAGAAAAATCTTTGACCACATCCAGCTGCCGTGTCTCTGCTTCATACCTCGACAAGATAGGGTACTGGGTATCCTTGCTTTTAACAATTACAAACTCATTCGGCACAAGATCTTCGCTCCAGGGGACTGTTCCGATAGTTTCGAGAGAGCGGAAGGTCTCCCCCGATATGTGAACCTCTCTATACCCTGTGTACAGATCCGAAATATTCACTTTCTGTTTTTCATAATCAACAGCCTTTAACCCAAGTGACTGCGCTTTCACCCTGGCATTTATATCCTTCGAAACAAAAAACACCCTTTTCCCTTCCTGCTGCAGATCAAGGGCAGTTTGAATAATCTGATTGTCTATCTTGTCCCGCTTAAGTCCCCCGGCCATACTGCCTTTGTTAAACGAGACAGCTACCTTCAGAATAGAACCATTCTCAAGTTTCACGCCGGAATTAAGATCCCCCCCCTTTGCCGCTTCATCGATAAACCTTATCGCATGCCGGGCATTTCTCCCCCGCTCATCACTGTAGGTTTTAAGATTGTCCAGCTCCTCAAGAACCCCCAGGGGGATGACAATCTCATTATCTCTGAAAGATAAAACCGCATCGGATTTATGGATAAAAACGTTAGTATCCACGACAAATGTTTTAACCTTTCCGTTCATTCTGTTCACGCTCCTCCAGGGGATCAATCTGAATAAAATTCCGGCCTCGTTCTTTGGCTTGATAAAGTGCTGTATCCGCCCGTTGCAGAACACTCTCCAGACTCTCCTTCTGTTTCCTGAACGCAACCCCCCCGCTGATGGTTATTTTCAGCAGATGATCCCCAAAACTGATCCTCATCTTTTCAATCTTTGTTCTTACCCTTTCTGCAATGGCCACAACAGTCTGGTGATTGGAAGATACAATAAAGGAGGCGAATTCTTCTCCGCCGTAGCGTACATTTATATCCTCACCCCGGGTGCATTCAATAATCACTTCAGCAGCTTCCGAGAGAACCTTATCACCAGCAGCATGACCGTATAGGTCGTTTATCCGTTTAAAATGATCCAGATCAAACATTATGACTGCAAAAGAAGAAGATTTATTCCGGTCATGAATCTTCATGAGTCTGGTTACCGCTTCCTCCATGTAGAGTCTCGTATACAGACCGGTCAGCCTGTCCCGGATTGCCTGCTCATAGAATTTCTTTTTTTCCATTTCTACTTTCCGCAGTACTATCTCTCTTTCTACAGCAGTACTTAAAGGAAGAATTATCTGGTCGATAACATCTGCCAATGATTCATTCATTTCTATCTCATGATCAAGTTCCAGAAACGACAGCGAGATAGTCTTTCCTGTCTCCGCTGAAAAAAGGGGAATAATCAACACTTCCCGGTCCAGAAGAAAAAAATGCGGTCCGTATTGTTCCTGCCATGCTATTTTGGTAAGCCCTATCATGCTTGTATTCAGAAGGATGTCCCGGACCCCCGGTTCACTGCTGTTTTCTTCCTCTGCAAGTGTAGAGATTTGTCCATCCGGTTCTTTTACATAAAAAGACATGCTCTTTAAGGGAAGTAGTTTCTGAATATTCAGGGCAAGCGCTTCTTTTATCTCTTTAAAATCCCGTTTAAGAGTAAGGATTTCCAAAGAGGTACGTAAAAGTCTGTTAAAATCTGAAAGTTCCGGAAGATTAGATGTCCTTTTGGCATTAAGGAATAATCCGCAGTCAAGATTTTTCAATTTTTCTGTAATGGGCTTAATAAGATCTCCGGATATAATGGAGCCGTGCTGGGGTGCAATCATTGTAAGAGGTAATTTCTGGAACTTGTTTATTGAGTACGCCAATATCTCTTTTGAGGGCATATAATGCTCATGAAACAACCGCATGGACTCAAAATAATCCACGCTTGTTGCAAAGAGAGACCACTCCGTTGTATAGCCCCCATAAAGATCACTTGAAAACAATACCCCGGTAGATTTATCGTAGGTAGTAAAAGCTCCGGGGAAATGGAGATACGGCGTAAAGATAAACTGCAGCTGCCGTCCAGGGAGCTCCAGTTTCCAGTCCATATCTTCAACACACTTTAAGGGCAAATCAAGAGCGAGATGCTTTAAAAGCTCATTTGTCCGCCAATGGCTGAGAATAACAGCATCTTTTCTTGTTACCCGTTCGTCTATCTGTTGAAAAGCACCGGTTATATCAGGATCCTGATGATGGGCAACGAAATATTTTATCCGCTCAAAGGGGATGATCTCTTCTATCTTTTCAAAGGTTTTCCCAATAGTCAGCTTTGAACCGGGGTCTATAAGAACAGACTGATCACCGGCCTCTATTAAATAGACATGGCATTGGAAGTGATCGCCGGGAAGGTAATGCCCGACCCACCAGGTTGACTCTGCAACGGCAATAGCATGCCCATAATCAAGAGTGTTCTGTACTGTACCGCTCAAGTAAAACCTTCCTTTTTAAAAGAGTCTATGCAATATTAAGCCACCTGTCAAATTTTACCAATACTTTGTAGATATTTTGCAGCTAATCATTTAGTATGTGAGACGTGGAACTAAAAGAGCTAACCTATTACTACAACAAACTTAAATTCGGCGAGGATAATTTTCATGACCTGATGAGGTTCAGGATCAAGAAAATACTGCTCATTTCAACCTTTTACGATGCGTATATTTTTGAGCATGATGCAAAGCTATCGAACCAGATTGTGGGAGAGTACCATTCTCTCAATCTGACCACAGTCCCCAGAATAGTCAGCGTCCCAACCGGAGAAGCAGCCATTGAAAAGTTGAAGGAAGAATCCTTTGATTTAATAATATCTACCATGAGGATTGGAAAGTATTCCCCTTTTGATATTGGGAAAAAGATCCATAAAACTTTTCCGGATATACCCATCCTGCTGCTGCTTACCGTAAAAACCGATATTTCACTTGTAAGCAGAAATAATGAAGACCTGAAGGAAATCGAAGAAGTTTTCCTCTGGAACGGCAATCCAAGACTTTTTCTGGCAATGATCAAGTACGTGGAAGATAAAAGAAACGCCGCCTACGATACCGAAAACGGATTTGTAAAGGTTATCCTCCTTGTAGAAGACTCCATAACTTTTTCTTCCATATACCTTCCCCTTCTTTACGGTGAGATAATGGAACAGACCCAGCGGCTGATATCGGAGGAGCAGAACGATAACAAAAAATACTACCGGATGCGTACCCGTCCCAAAGTGCTTCTTGTAAGGACATTCGAGGACGCAATGGAGGTTTTAAAACGGTACAAAAAGCATCTTCTGGGTATAATTTCCGACATTGAATACACTAAAAACGGCAAAGTAGATACAAATGCAGGATTTTCACTGATAGAAAATCTCAAAACAATGGGAATGGATACTCCGGTGATGCTTCAATCATCGGATCTGACAAAGAAATCCCTTGCAGATAAAAAGGGAGTAGCCTTCCTTCACAAGAAATCACCGACAATCCTGAATGAGATAAACAGGTTCATATACAGAAACCTGGGTTTCGGCAGTTTTGTTTTTAGAACTCCTGAGGGAGTGGAACTGGGAAGAGCCCGCCACTTAACAGACTTTGTTTCAATTCTCAAAGATATCCCTGCAGAAGCACTTTTGTATCACAGCCGGAATGACCACTTCTCCTCCTGGCTTACCGCCCATGGGGAGTTTGAGGTTGCACGAAGACTGAAACCGGTTAAGGTTTCAGATTTCAGTACCATTGAAGAACATAAAGAATTCCTGATAAGGGTTTTCAGGGATGTAAAAGAGCAGAGAAACAGGGGGAAGATTATAGACTTTGAGAGCGACAGCCTGGATCAGGAGGATGTAGTCATCCGGATAGGAAGCGGCTCTCTGGGAGGAAAAGGGAGAGGACTTGCTTTTTTCAATGCCCTCCTGTCAATAATGGAGATTAATACAAAAATCTCCGAAGCAAGGATTCTCATTCCCAGGACAATAATTATTGCTACCGGTACATTCGATCAGTTTATGGAAGAGAATGAGCTGATTGATGTGCACCTCGGCAGAAGTGATGAGGAGATAAAAAATAAATTCCTTGAGGGCCGGCTCCCGGAAGAAACGGTTAAGAAGCTGAAAGAGTTTATAGACTGCTGTGACCATCCTGTTGCTGTCAGATCATCAGGACTCCTTGAGGACTCCCAGTCCCAGCCTTTTGCAGGGATATACGCAACCTACATGCTTCCCAACAACGAACAGACCCCGGACAAACGGCTGCTTCAGCTTACAAATGCCGTTAAACTTGTCTTTGCGTCTGTTTTTCTCCATGATGCAGTGACCTACATCGAAACACTCAACTACGGGATAGAAGAGGAAAAGATGGCGGTAATAATTCAGGAAATTGTTGGAAGCAGACACGGAGACTACTTTTATCCCCACTTCTCAGGCACCGCTCAGTCCTACAACTTTTACCCGATCTCCCACATGAAACACTCCGACGGTGTTGCCACCATTGCCGTGGGTCTTGGACAGTCAATAGTAGGCGGCGGTAAAGATTATATGTTCTGCCCTGCCTACCCCGGCATCAGTTACGGAACAGCAGAAGATCTCATCAAGAATTCACAAACTGATTTTTATGCCTTAAACCTGGCTGATTCCGGAAGAGATCTCAGGGGAGGTGAAGAATCAACCCTGAGCAGCCTTCCTATTCAAACAGCAGAAAAACACAAGGCCCTTACCCATCTGGCTTCAGTATGGGATTTCCGTAATGAAAGGATAATCGAGGACCTTTCCATTCCCGGTCCGCGGATTGTTAATTTTGCAAACATTCTAAAGTATGAATTCTTTCCCTTGTCACGAATTCTCAGGAGGCTTCTTGATATCTCTCAGCAGGCTTTGGGGATCCCTGTGGAAATTGAATTTGCTGTAGACCTTACAAAAAACAGCAACGAGGGGGTTCTCCCATCCTTTCATCTTCTGCAGGTAAGGCCGTTGTCTGTCAACAACGAAGACAACGAGATTGATGTTGAAAAGATAAACCCTGAAAATCTCCTGCTGTACTCGCAGCAAAGCCTGGGTAACGGTGTTATCGATACTATTTATGATATTCTCTATATTGATCCGTTTAAGTTTGACAATACAAAAACAGTTGCTATGCAGCGCGAGATAGATGAGTTTAACTCCTTTTTCAAGAAAGAAAAAAGGGAGTATATTCTCATTGGTCCGGGGAGGTGGGGCTCCAAGGACAGATTTCTGGGAGTTCCGGTTCAATGGGGGCAGATAAACAGGGCTCAGGTCATAGTGGAAACAGGATTAAAGGATTTCGATGTTGAACCTTCCCAGGGGTCTCATTTCTTCCACAACCTTATCGCGATGAACGTGGGATATTTCAACATTCCCTATCACAATTCAGGAAAATCATTTATAGACTGGGAGTACTTAAGAAGCAGAAATCCTTTTAAAGAAGGCTCCTATTTTACCCATATACGGTTCGAAAAACCTTTGCTCATTAAAATGGACGGAAGGAAAGGGCATTCAATCATTATCAAAACTTAGAGAAATAATAGTGTTATATTTGTTGACATATGAATCAAGCCGCGTTAACATTTTAACATTATCACGATTTAATAAGGAGTTTTCAGAATGAGTGCGTATACGGACAAAGTCTATGAAGATTTAAAGAAAAAATACTACTGGGAGAACGAATTCCTACAGGCTGTCAAGGAGGTTCTTGATTCCCTTTCCCCCTTTCTTGAAAATGAGCCCAAATACCGAAAGGTAAAAATTCTGGAAAGAATTGTAGAGCCGGAGCGGACAGTAATGTTTCGTGTCCCCTGGGTAGATGACAGTGGGGAGGTCAGGGTAAACACTGGATACAGAGTAGAGTTTAACAGTGCAATCGGACCTTACAAGGGAGGTCTTAGATTTCACCCTTCGGTAAACCTGGGGATCCTCAAATTCCTTGGGTTTGAGCAGATTTTCAAGAACAGCCTTACCGGCCTCCCTATGGGCGGTGGGAAAGGGGGGAGCGACTTTGATCCCAAAGGTAAAAGCGACAATGAAGTAATGGCTTTCTGCCAATCCTTTATGAGTGAACTTTTCCGTCATATCGGACCTAATACCGATGTGCCTGCAGGAGATATTGGTGTCGGAGGGAGAGAGATCGGATTCATGTTTGGACAGTATAAAAAACTCAGGAATGCTTTTGAAGGTGTCCTGACAGGCAAGGGTCTAAACTGGGGTGGTTCTTTGATCCGTCCTGAAGCAACCGGTTATGGAGCAGTTTACTTTGCAAACGAAATGCTGAAAACCAGGGGGGAATCCTTCGAAGGGAAGACAGTTATGATCTCCGGATCCGGTAACGTGGCCCAGTATGCTGTAAAAAAGGTAACCGCTCTCGGCGGTAAGGTAATCTCTCTATCGGATTCCAGCGGCTCAATAATTGATCCTGACGGAATAGACGGAGAAAAATGGGAATTCGTCATGGACCTTAAAAACAACAGACGGGGAAGGATCAAGGAGTATGCAGATACGTTCGGCTGCACCTATTACGAAGGGAAGAGGCCATGGACGCTTGCTAAAGCCGATGTCGCACTACCATGTGCAACCCAGAATGAACTGAGCTTTGAAGAAGCCAAAACACTTGTTGAAAACGGCTGCCACTGCATTGCAGAGGGAGCTAACATGCCGACAGAACCTGAAGCAGTTGATTACCTGATTGAAAACAAAATTCTATTCGGTCCCGGAAAAGCTGCAAACGCAGGAGGTGTTGCAACCTCAGGTCTTGAAATGTCGCAGAACAGCATGCGCCTTTCCTGGACCAGCGAAGAAGTAGACAAACGTCTTCACGATATAATGATCAACATTCACCGTGAATGTACCGAGGCAGCAGAAGAGGTATCAACTCCCGGAAACTATGTCAACGGAGCAAACATTGCAGGCTTTAAAAAGGTTGCAAACGCCATGCTCGACCAGGGTGTCGTATAGTTCAGCGGCAGCATAGGCTGAAACTGTGTAGGCTCCGTATGGAGTTTACACAGTTTTCAGTCAAATTTAACTTCAAATTCTTTTAAGGTATCCGGGAGCTGGGTGGAGTCATTGTTTCTGGCGAATTCAAGAGATACTGCAGCTATAAGTTCCTCGCGATATGCCTCATCGACAGGGATTCGCAGGAAATGCCCATTGGGTATTGCATGAGCCAGTTCTGGATAAACCGATGAATCATGAACTTTGTCTTGAACTCCATTCACAATCCATACTGTACCGTTAATAGTCTCTGCTATATCAGGGAAAGAAAAAGTTTTTGCCCCTATCGCTGCTTTTCTCCACTTCCATAGATCGGCAGCATCAATAAAATCCGACATCCTGCTGCGCTGCACTTTTTCCTTCATTCCAAAAAGAGCTATCTTCTTACCTACTGGTTTTATATATCTTAAAAGAGAGACCGGCAGCCATGCAATAAAAAAATCAAGCAGCCATCGAGGAAACCAGAGTTTAATCATGGGATCAAAAAGAATAACCTGCTCTGCATGAATATAACCTTTTGCCAAAGACCATCCGATCACTGCAGATCCCCAGCTGCTTCCTACCAGAATATATTCCCGGCCCTTGGAAAACCCTGCCGTTTCAAGAGCTGCAGCAAGATCACGTCCATGAGAATCCATGGAGAAACTGCTGTCTTTCTGCAGTATACTTGATCCTTTTTCTCTCGTTTCAAAAAGATAGTACTCTGCCTTCAGATTTATAATCCGGTAAAATCCCTGAAATCCTTCAGGAAAGGTCCCCCACCCCGGAACAAAAAAAACTGGGAGTGTACCTTCAACCCCAGGAGGTTTACAGTGGAGCATATTCAGTGTACCATCCTGTACCTGAACAGGTTGGGACGATACATAGTTCATGGGAGCAGCATATGCAAAAAAGAAATTGTGGTGTTCATGACAAAACTATGATATAAATCAGGAAAGATTACAAGGTCAGCATCTTCTAGGAGGATCATATGAATTTCCCATGGCTTTTCGTTATTAATCTTGGAATAATATCACTGTCTTTACTTCTTTCGACCCTCCTTCGGGCACGCATCCGCTTTTTCCAGAGATATTTAATCCCCAACGCTCTTACAGCCGGATTTTTACTGCTGCTGTTTTTTAATTTTATATCCCCAAGATTGTCGATCGGCACCCAGGGGCTGGGTAATCTGGTTTACCACCTGCTCAGTATCTCTTTTATTGCAATGATCCTGCGCAAGGGGCCTCAAAGTACAGATAGAAACCGTAATGGTATAATGGGAACAACTGTTCTCATATTTTTCCAATACGGGATGCAGGCCCTAGCCGGTCTTCTGGTAACATTTCTTTTTATTAAAACGATATCTCCCACTCTATTCCCCGGTTTCGGATTTTTTATTCCCCTGGGCTTTGCACTGGGGCCGGGGCAGGCTTTTGCCATTGGTGAAGGCTGGCGGGCTTTCGGTTTTGAAGGTGGAGGCAGCGTGGGGCTGACCTTTGCTGCTATCGGTTTCCTTATAGCCTGTTTCGGCGGAATCTGGATAATTAATTATGGTAAAAAAAACGGGTGGATGAGTGAGGAACAGAAACAGCGGATTCAAAGCAGGGGCATACGTACAGGAATACTTCCGCAGCAGGAAGATAAACCTTCAGGAATGAAACTGGTTACCGAATCAGAAGCAATCGATTCCCTTAGTTTTACAGTAGCTGCAGTTTTCGGTGTATATATTTCAACCTTTTTGTTTTTGAAAGGGATTACTTTCCTCCTTTCTTTTGCCGGACCCCTGGGTAACGATCTTGCCGTGAATTTATGGGGAATCCATTTCGTATTTGCCGCCCTCATGGCAAATTTGACCAGAAAAATATTCAAAGTAACCGGAATTGATTACGTTCTTGATAATCAGACACTTACAAGAATCTCGGGACTGTCTGTTGACTTTATGGTTTCCGCAGCTGTGGGTGCAATCAGTCTGGTTATCGTTTCTCAGTACTGGCTGCCGATCCTGGTTATGTCAGTAATCGGCGGACTGCTGATCTTTTTAACCGTTCCCTACATCGCCTCAAGAATATTCATCGACCACCGCTTCGGGAGAATGCTTATTATCTTCGGGGCAGTTACCGGAACAATGCCCACGGGGCTGGCTTTATTAAGAATTGTTGACCCCGACTTTGAAACCCCCGTCGCATCGGATTATGTGTTGGCATCCGCATTAATATTTCTTATCTGCATCCCGTTTATTCTGGCGATAAATCTTCCGGCCTATGCTGCAAGCAAGGGCGATTTTATGTACTTCTGGATAGCTGTTGCAGTAACTCTGGCCTATTCAATTGCAGGGATTATCTCATTTTTGCTCATTGCAAAAAGGAAAGCACTGCTGGCACCCGGAAAGCAATGGCTGAAAGACTAGAAGCATTACTATTGAGCTGTATATGTTTTCAGCGTTCTTAAAGCCAGATACCTGGCTGCCAGGGCTTTAAAAAGATTAATCTCTGACTGACTGTACTGCACCGCAGCCTCTTCCAGCTCTGATGATGAGTACTCTCCCTGATTGTACTGGAAACGGGCCTCTTCCAGAAGCTCTTTTGCCTGTTCCAGTTCTGTTTCGGCAATACTGTAGTTTATATCACAGTTTTCAGCAGCTGTCAGTGCCTGCTGCAGGCTGAGCTGTTCAGAATTTCTGATCTGTGTCTTCTCCCTGCGGTCTATTTCAAGCTCTGTTTTAAGTTCTTCCTGCTCATCCTTATTCCAGCTGTCGTATCCAAAACGTACCGATGCTGTAAAGGTAGTTTCCGGATTCATGGTATTTGGAGATACAGAAAGTGCTCCTCCAATAATCAGCTGCGGATCGAATAGCCATGTATTCTTATAGGCAGCCTCGCTTTTTTCAGCAGCTATCTGTGCATTAATGACAGCATACCTGCTGTTTACAGAATATTCGGCAGATTCTAGTTCAGATTCGAGGGCGATCATACAGGTATTCAGCGGATCCAACTCCACCGGGATAAGGACAGTACTTCGCGGATCAATACCCAAGTTCAAATACAGTGCTTTCTCCAGATCCAGCAGAGATTTCTTTGCCGTACTCACGGCAGCTCTCGCCTCAGACCAGGCAGTGAATGCACTGCGAACATCATCGAGAACAGACTCCCCTTTCTCATACCGAATTTTTTCATCATTGTATAAATCTTCTTTCACAGCTGCAGTTCTGTTTAAAACGTCTAGAAGTTTTTTTGCAGCCGACCAGTCAAGGTACGATTTGACGGATGCTTCTGCAATAGTTTCAGCTGTTTCCTTTGCAGCTGAACGTTTCAACTCATACTCCATCGTGGATAGTTCCACTGTTGCAGAATGGCTTAAAGGGTTAAAATTAAAGCCTACAGTCCCCTTCAAGTCCTGATCAAGGGATGCAGAAAGACTGATCTGATCAAACAGAGGCAAATCTGCAGCTGCTTTCCATTGAAAATCATTGTTACTTCCATAGGTGCTGCTCAGGGTTACTGAAGAGTCTTTAATTTTAGTAGTGTCTTCCACCCCGTTCTCTGCCTTCTTCACCTCAAGCACAGCCCTGCGGTAATCCAGATTATTTAACAAAGCAGTCTCCTCAACCTGGGAAATAGAGTTAATAGTCTCAGCATAAATTCCAGAAGTAAGGAGTACCACAGCCGTTACAAATAATGTACATACTTTCATACGTTTCATCGTTATATCTCTTTTATTGTTTCTGCTATGTTTCCTTTTACAGCCGAAAGAGCAGGCAGCAGTCCCAGAACTCCTCCGAATCCTACAGCAAGGGTTAAAGACGTAACCATTGCGCCTGGGGTTACACCGAAACCGGTACTAAATTCAGCTGCGATCTCCCCTAAAAGCGGAGACATACTGCTCATAACCGGTTTGGACAGTACCAGTGACAGAATCAATCCTGCAGCGGCTCCGGTAAAGCTTAAAGCCAGAGACCATGTCCAGAATTCCCGGACAACCAGTCCCTGCGAGGCACCCAATGCCCGTTCCAGTGCTATTTCCCTCCTACGGCTTAATGATTCAACAACCATTATACTGAAGATCCCAAAGGAACTTGTTAGGAGCAGAAGGATACCGAGGATATTAACCGATACCGTAAACATTTTGACAGTATTCCGCAGTTCTTCCATATATGCAGATTTCCCCTGAGTCGAACCTTCCCAAACCAGAATATCAGTGTCCTCACCATATTTCCGGGTTAATGTCTGATTCAGAGCAGCGGTTGTCTGTAATACGGTAGAACCGGTACTTCTTACAACAAACATTCCGGACATAAAATTAAGCATTCGCTGCACATTCCCTCCTGACGGAAGTATTGATGTGTAAGGGAAAATCAAGTCGCTGATCCCGTATGCCCTTCTTGCAACCTCCGAAGGATTCTTGTACACACCGGCAACAGTAAAACTCGGAATGACATTCTGCTCTTTTCCGCTGGCTGCCTTGTAAATTCGTTCCCCCGGGGGCTGAATATATTTACCCACCGCAGCCTCTTTTGAACCGTAAAGCTGAACCGCCATAGCTTCGGTTATCCAAACTTTTTTAAATCCATTATCTATATCATCCTGAGTCATAGGTAACCCTGAAACGATATCAAGGGAGAATACCTCAAAGTATTGCGGGTCAGACCCCACAGCACTTCTGAGATTGTAACTGGTCCCTTCGGTGGTTATGTTTCTGAAAGGGAGCTCAAAAATTACAGCTGCATTTTTAATAGAATCAATATCGGTTACCACAGTATCAGCAGCAGTGCTGTCCCATTCAGTAGGTCTGTCTTTTTCCACTCTTCCATCACTATTCCATGTTCCGTTGGCAACATAAAGAATCACGCCGTTCGTATTCAGCTGGCCGGCAACCTCTTTATTGAGAATACTGCCGGCACTGAGGGAGAGCACCAATATACCGGAACCAAGGGCCAGGGCGGTTAGGGTGAGAACAACTTTCATTGGGGACTTGGCCCAATGTCTTAAAAGCATTGTTATAAACTTTTTCATGTTAACTCCTCATTGCTTCTGCGGGGTCAATTTTCATATAGTGTCTGGAGGGGATTATCCCGAAAAGGACTGTTACTATTCCTGACAGGACAACCCCGACTGCGGTAAACAGCCACGAAGCTGTCGTAATTCCTGCAGCTTCCCGCATATAATTACTCAGCGGCAGGGCAAGAGCAGTACCGGCTGCACCTCCAAGGAGGGCAATTAAAACTGTTTCAAGCAGGAATAGATTCATAATGTCCTTCTTTGCTGCACCGACCGCCATGAGTATTCCAACACCTTTTTTCATCCGCAGCACTCTGCTGATAAGAATATTCGAAACATTTACCAAAGCGATAAAGAAACCGGCGGCAGATAAAAACAGAATAAGAATCCCAATCCCTCCATTTCTTTTTACAAGCTGCATTGCTTCAGCTCGTGGATTTGAAACGGTAATCTGATCTTCTCCAAACTGTGCAGCAAACCAGTTTTTCAAAAGTTCTGCAGTTTGATCCAGATCGGAAGGGTTATACACAGCAAAACGGAGCTGTGTATCCATAAAACGCCTTCGGAATCCTGAGACTCCCCCGCTTTGATCCCGGTAAGGAGCAAAGTATTCAGAATCATAGCTGCTTGAGACAGGATTTGTTATTCCTATAATGGTCTGGTACCCCTCCCTTGTCAGCAGTTTTTTCCCTAAAAGGATCGAGGGGTTATTGCCCTCCCCTGCAATTAGTGAAGCCAGTTTAGATCCCAGCACAATAATGTTTGCTGTACTGTTTAGATCAGTATCAGTAAACAGGCTGCCATCAGCTGCTGTTATTCCCCAGGCATTAAAGAATTGGGGAGTAACCTCATACCCTGATATTTCATCAAGCTCAGCAATAACAACACTTTCATCTTTTTCTGCGGCGGCACGTTCATCGTCAGAGATCGTGAAAAAATTATTTTTAGAAGTACCACCTTCAGCAGATTCTGGAGGAGCCGGCGGCCCCATTGCTTCTGGAGGAGATGAAATTTGTGAATCCCTGGTAATAAGGCGGAGATGAGCCCGATTCTGTACGAACGCCCACTGAACACCCGGAGCCATTTTCGCAGCTTCGAGATCAGAAACTTTCAAAACAGCGGTTTCCTGAACCAGCTTTTCCCTGACCGGAGTCTCCATTTCTTCCGAATTGCTTCGCGTACTAAAAATAAGTTCTTTGTACTCCGGTGAACTCATGAGATTACGGGAGTAGCTGACCGTGTTCATGAGCAATGAGAACCCTGCTGAAAATGCACCTATACCCAAAGCTACAGCAAGCACAAGCAGCCCCGACTCCAATGGCCGGTCGCGGAACCGCCTCAAAATTATTTTATAAGGCTCCTTAAACATCCTTCCCCTCCAAGGTGTCTGATTCTTTTATGACAGCTCCGTCCCTCAGTTCAATGACATATCCTGCACGTTTACTTTGCTCCGGGTTGTGAGTTACCATTACAATCGTTACTCCCCGGCGGTTAAGAGATTCCAAAATTTCAAGGATTTCCTCCCCCTTGTCGGAAGGCAGATTTCCCGTCGGTTCATCCGCTAAAATAAGATCAGGATCATTGGACAGTGCACGAGCAATTGCAACGCGCTGCTGTTCCCCGCCTGAGAGCATTGTCGGCAGATGAGTAAGTCTATGGGACAGTCCGACATCCTCCAGCAGTTTAACCGCCTTCTCCCTGCGGGTTTTAGCCGCAACTCCTGCATAACTCATGGGAAGCATAACATTTTCAACAGCAGAGAGTTCGGGAAAAAGATTAAAACTCTGGAAGATGAATCCAAAATGCTGATTTCTAATCCGGGCCTGTTCCCTGTCCGGCAGTGATGTTACATCATAGTCTTCAAGATAGTATTTTCCCCTGCTCGCCGAATCAAGTATTCCAAGAATATGCATCAGTGTTGATTTGCCGGAGCCGGAGGGGCCCATAATTGCAGCATAATCACCTCTTTTAATTTCAAGAGAAACATTTTTAAGTGCATTAACTTTCACTGTCCCCAAATCGTACTGTTTATTTATGTTTTCCAGTTTTATCATTTTTCTACCCTCCCTATTTAATCTCTATGATATCTTCGTCTATAAAATTCTGGTAACTGCTGGTAATAATTTCATCTCCATCCTCCAATCCGCTGAGGACTTCCACAGAGTTGCCTTCCACCGTTCCAAAGGTAACCTCTGTTTTATACGCCTTACTTCCATCTATCCGGTATACCCATTTCATGCTCCCGGTTGTGAGGTATGCCCCCCTCGGCAAAAGAAGCACGTGATCCTGAAGCCCAAGGTTAATACTTGCCACCGCCGACGCTCCGGGAGTTAATGTTTCTTTGGTTAGCGGTTTTGCCCGAACTGAAACCATGGCGGAAAGACCGTCTGAATCCATTGTCGCAATCTTCCCGATTTTTACTATTTCAGCCTCCATGGTATTGGATCCAATGGTTACCGTCATCGTGCCCCCCGGTTTCAGCTGATCTGCATACTGTTCGTATACATCAAAATCTATGTAGGACTCCGTTCTATCTGCAACAGTAAAGAGAAGATCTGTCTTATTTATGAGGCTCCCCGGAATGGCGAGACTTTCATTTAACGTCAACACCTCTCCTTCAATGGGGCTTTTAATTCTGGTGTCTTCAATATCTTCAAGAGTATGGTCCAAACTCGTCTGTATCATGTCTATTGATGCCTGCTGTTTACGAACAGCAATATCCCTCTTTGCAGTTGTTTCTTCCAGACTGATTTCAAGGTCCTCATTCTGTTCTTTCAGACTCTCATAGGTGTCTACAGCATCCTCATAGTCTGCCTTCCGGGAACTTTTAAGTTCCGACAACTGCTTAAGGGTCTGCACATCATTCTGTGCGTCTGCTATATCAGTTTTAAGCCGCTTCAGTTGTATTTCTATGTTTTTAATCTGATAAGCATAGTCGTTCTTTATTGACTCCAATTCAATTAAAGCCTGATTTAAACTGACGGTCAGCTCATCCCGTGTGTTTTCCAGATCCGGGGCATCAAGGATTGCAAGAACATCGGTTCGAGTAATTGAAGCCCCCTCTTCTGTAAGGAGCTTATCTGCATATCCTTCTACCGGGCTAAGGATAGTCACCTGCCGGGGGAGGACTACTGTACCGCTGGCCTCTGTAGTAGAGACAAGCTGTCCATACTCTGCTGCTGCAGATGTATACGAATGTATACTGAACGTTTTAACAGGAGATTTTAACCGGAAAAACAGAAAACTTCCTGCAACAATACCAATAATTACAACCACCGCAATAATCCAGGTTGTCCGCTTTTTCCGTGGCCCCACGGGAGCCACATTTTTAACATTTATTATTCTTTCTTGTTCCATGAGTGGGAATATAATTCATTCCAGAAGAAAAAGGGTTACGTGAATGTAACCGCTTTGTAAACTATGTAAAATCAGCCTGGTTGCTGATAACATTTTCTGGTGCAAAGATGGTTTTAGCGTTATGATAGCCACATGAAACATGCTCAAATTCTAACACGGACTTTAGGCACTATTGCAGCATTAATCGTAGCAGTGATCCTCTTGTCAGCACTCTTTTTTACCTATAAAACCTTTGAACGAAGCATTCAATCTGACATCTTCAGATACAGGCAGAAACTTGAAGACTCAGTCCGGCGTACTGCCGGTGCTGAGTACAGAAGATATTTTCTGTTAAAGGATATTGCAAAAACATTGGCGGATGCAGAGTCTGGTAAAACGCTTACAAACTCACTCAAACAGGATATAGAGCTGCTCAAACCGGACGGGGATCTCCCTCATCTGGTTACAAGCATTGGATACAGTGAGCCTGAGGAATTGGGAACAGCGCATGAATTCGACTTCTCCACCGGACAGTGGACAAAAGAAGAACAGTTTTTAGAAGGAGTACCCCTCAGAAACGAACGAGATTTTTTTCTCGTTACCAAAAAGACCCCCAACAGGGGAATTTATCTTTTAATCAACAACGGGGAGAAAGCCAGGACAATATTTTTCAGACTTGACCGCACCGGATTTATACAAACCTATGTTAAAGAGATTATTGAATCAATGAACCCGGATTTCAGGTTTGAATGGTTCGACCTTTTATCATCGGATCAAGGTTCGGAGTTCCGGAATGAGAATGAAAATGACCCTGACAAGTATGTTTTCAGACCTTTCAGGATTCTATTCAGAAAAAGCCAGCCGGTAATTCCCCTGGTTGTTGAAATACCAGGTATTCCCGATGCACGGAAGCTGCTGGATGCAGAAAACCAGAGTTCTAACAGCAGTAATGAGGGCAAACCGGAGCGGCCACCGGTTTTTCATTCCGGATTTTATGTAAAAATGTATAGTAAAAACGGCGTATACTACTACGATATTGAAAGACATGCAGCCGTTGCATTTCTTGAGACCACTTTAATTTATTCATTAGTAGCAGGTTTGATTTTCCTCCTGTTGTTTCAACTGCAGAAAACAAGAAACTTGCGGCAAAAGGAAAAAGAGTTCGTAGCTGCCATAACCCATGAACTCCGCACTCCGCTGACTGTTATCCGTTCGGCAGCTGAAAATATGACAGGTAAAGTTATCCCTCCCGAAAAACTGCCTGTTTATGGGGAACTTATAACAGAACAGTCAATCCGCCTGGGAAACATGATTGAAAAAATTCTGGCATATTCAAACATTGAATATAAAAATGGAAAGCCTGAGCCCCCTGTCATCATTAATCTTCGGGACTTTATCAAAGAATTAAAACCAGGATTGACTACATTGGCTGAGTCAAGAAATCTTGCTTTGAAATGGGAAACAGAAGGACTCCCTGAGACAGGATCAGGTTATCCGGAGGTGATGAGCGCTGCCGTTACCAACTTGGCTGCAAATGCGGTGTTTCATGCCTACAACGGAAAGCAGGGCGAAATCAGGGTCAGATTCAAATTTCTGATCCCGGATACATTACAGATCACTGTAGAGGATGATGGGCGGGGTATCAATCCAAAGGAGCAGAAAAAGATTTTTGACCCCTTCTACCGTGATGATGTAAGCAGGAACAGACAGGAAAAGGGGAGCGGGCTGGGACTTTTTATTACCAACAGCAAAACAGTTATGGCAGGAGGAAGACTGTCAGTTGAAAGCCCCTACCGCAGAATAGATGGAAGCAAGCCGGAAGGATCAAGGTTTACACTGGTTATTCCTTTTACCCTCGTTAGTGGAGAAAAATCTGATGAAATATAAAAAGAAAATTCTTATTATTGAGGATGAACGGGGACTTCAGATAACCCTGGAAGACCGGCTCCAAGCTGAGGGATATGAAGTGGGTATCTGCGGCGACGGAATAGAGGGGGAGGATACAGCACGATCAGGAATATATGACCTCATTCTCATTGATGTCATGCTGCCCAGCCGGGATGGCTTTTCAATCTGCCAGAATTTGAGGAAATCAGGTATCGATATTCCAATCCTCATGCTCACTGCACGGAATACCTCGATTGATACAGTCATGGGGCTAAAAGTCGGAGCTGACGACTATCTTGCCAAACCATTTGACATGCAGGTTCTGCTGGCAAGGATCGAAGCCCTTCTCAGAAGGACAGGGGAGAAGAACATAGATTCCAAAACTGCTGCCGGTAAAACCATGCATACAGGTCCGAAACCCGGCAGTGTTCAATTCGGAACATTCACCCTTGATTTTGAACGGGGTGTGCTTGAACGTTCAATCGATAAAGATAATAAAGTTACTATAGATCTGAATGCTCTGGAGTACCGTCTTTTAGAATATCTTACCCTGAACAGTGACAGGATAATAAGCCGAAATATGATCCTCGATGAGGTGTGGGGTTATGACAGTGAAATTACAACACGTACAGTGGACGTTCATATTGCAAAACTCAGACAAAAGCTCGGAGAATCGGAACTCCCCAGACATATACTGACATTCAGAGGCAGAGGCTACAAGTTTGTACGGCAACCATGAGAAACAGGATCTACATTCGGCACCTATATAATTTGGGAAATATAAAACGATAACGGAATGGAAACAACGCCCAAAACTGTTGAGATAATAACTATCTCCCGGGGAATTTCACTTTCAAATCCCAGCCGGGCAGGCAGAACGTAGGAGAACACCGCCGCCGGAAGAGCACTGGTCACCAGAATAACAGTCTTCATCAATCCGGTGAGAGAAAAAAGCCTTACCGTCAAAATACCGAAGAGGAAACCTGCCACAACACGCAAGACAATTCCTGAAAAGACATGCAGACTTATTCTGCCCTTCTTTCTTTTAGAAAGACTCTGTCCCAGAGCAAAGGCTGCCAGAGGCGGTGCTGCGTTTCCGGCAAAAACAGCTGTTTTGATCAGTGATTCAGGTACAGGGATTTTTAGCAGATTAAAAAGAAACCCTGCCACAATTGCCCAGAGTATGGGAGATTTCAAAGCAGCTTTTATACCGGAGGAGGAAAATCCCCCCTCAAGGATCAGATATCCCAGGGTAAAAATAAAAAAAGTCTGAATCTGGTCATAAATAATAATTATGTTCATGGCCCCGGGTCCTCCCCAGAGCTGCATAAGGGGGATTCCAAGAAAGCCTGAGTTCATAAATATAACAGGGAGGATAAAGGTCCTTTTTACCGTTGGAACTGCAGCAACATACAAAAAAGCTGCAGCAAGGGTTAAAAGCAACACAAAAACCACAGCTCCTGAGAGGGTGAGCATATCAAGAGGTGAAATGGGAGAAAGATACAGGGATGAGAAAACAAGAAAGGGCATAAAGAAATCAGTGAGTATACGTAAGAGGGTATTTTCAGACAACGGAACAAACCGGCCCATTACAAAACCGCTTAGGATCAGAATAAAAAGAGGTAAAAGAATCAGAAAGGTATCCAGGAACATAACCCTTGTTACTCCTCCTTTCCTTCCAGAAATTCAGATGCAGCCTTCTCATGCACAACAAAAAAAAGTACAGAAAAACTGATAAGGCCCGGTATAAAACTGATTACTGCCAACCCGGGGACACCCCATTTGATATAATCAACAGGACCCAGTGCTGTCGCAGCAGTTATACCTGCAAGCCCGACTGCAGTCCCGATACTCATGATTTTCCCCCTCTGGGAGGGAAATTGTTCTGTTAGAAGGGCAAGATTACTGATTGTGGCAAATTCGAAAAAAAACCGGGGGAGCAGAATCCCCGCTACGGCATAATTCAGACTGATATTAAAAAAAGGCATCAGCAAGAATCCTGCACTCATTCCGGCAACGCCGATCATAACACTTCTTCTTTTCCCGATTCTATCAGCAAAAAGACTGACAAGAACGGCTGCTGTCAGATCTCCTGCTCCGAACAAAAGGGCTATTCTCCCCATTACCAGAGAATCCGCTCCGTACTGTCCAGACAGCCAGCCGCCGTGGATTATCATGATCTGCATTATTGCAAAAAAATTAAGCCCCTGTACAACTATAGTGCCCCAGGCAGAACCGCTATGCACTCCAAAGGTAAAGAAATCATACATCTTTCTTTGTATGCTTTTCAGGGAAAGAGCTCCCTTTTCTGAGCTTTCACCGGCTCTCTCTTCTACCTTGCTTACCGGGAGGGTTTGATAGAAAACAGCAGCCATGAGAAGCAAAATTCCGAAGAAGAGGAACGGTGCCCTCCATGAATATTCCTTTATAAGGTATCCTGCTGTAAAAAGACCGGCTATTCCAGCCAGAGCCCATGAATATTCCACTATTCCAATTCCCAACGCCCGTTTTTTATACGAAAGCTTTGTACTCAAGTATGCATGAAGGGTTGGGGTATATCCTGAAGAACCTATTCCTGAAACAATCACAGACAGAGCAAATACAAACGTACTGCGGGATAATCCCGCAGCTATCATTGAGAGACCTGTAATAGCCAGATTTCCCTGCATAACCCTTTTATAGCCAATCCTGTCTGCAAGAACCCCCATGAGAGGAGACGCAAACCCCACCAAACTGCGGAGAGCAACAATTCCCCCGAGAGTAACAACACTTACACCGACACCCTCGGCAATCATGGTTAAGAAGGGGTTGAATATCTGAATAGTGGTATCGTTCAGCAGTTTCGCGCTGATACCAAGAACGAGAAGATAAATTATTCTTTGATTAAGAGGCCGTTTTTCACCCAAAGCTTTACCCTAGAAGATCCTTAAATTTTGCAAATAACAGTTCGGTTCCGCCGGGGTCTTCCCCAACACCCTGATAAACAGGAGGTTTGCCGCCCCCTTTCCCCCGGATTGGGGATAGCAGGTCCTCCCTGCTTCGGTTAAAATCAAAACCCTCCGCAGTTACGGCAATGACCCATTGAAGTCCTTCCTGCTGTATATTCACCAGGCATACCGCATATCTTTCTACTTCAGGCAGTGCGGAAAGGAGCAGCTTCAAATACCCCCTGTCCATATTCTCAAACTTTTTTATCACAACAGGAATTCCGCTAATACGCTCAGCTTCTGAAAACAGGCGGTCCATATCTCTCCGGGCCGCATCCAGCTTTAAAGTTTCGACCTCTTTCTTCAATGTTCTGTTTTCATTGAGAAGCTTTTTTGCAAAAGAAACCAGTTCATCTTCCTTTGCTGAAAAAGCTTCCGAAAGTGCTTGAATGGCAGACATTTTTTTACGGTAATCAGGGAGAACTCGGTCCCCCAAAACCCAGGCTATTCTTACATGGGAGCGGATTTTTTCGGTAAACAGGATCTTTGCAAACCTGACTTCCCCCGTGGATGAGGTATGAACCCCGCCGCAGGCAACCTTGTCATACCCCTCTATCTCTACAATTCGTATCTGTCCCGATACTTTGGGTGCTCTCCGGAGATTCAGAGCAGGAATCTCGCTGTCGCTGACCAGGTAATCATTGACCCTGATGTTCATGGAGATAATTTT